>NZ_JBFRMK010000044.1:0-26301 GCF_041470405.1 Shewanella sp. 10N.286.45.A1 | reverse complement strand
TGCTCAAATACTTAATGCATTTGGCATTAATGCAATTGGTATTAAGAGCTGCAAGCTTGAAGCTCGGTAAATTACAGGCAATAAAAAACCCAGCATATAGCTGGGTTTTTTGAACTCTGAAAGCGAAAATTAACGCTTTGAGAATTGTGGCTTACGACGTGCTTTACGTAGACCAACTTTCTTACGCTCAACTTTACGAGCATCACGGGTAACGAAACCAGCAGCACGTAGAGAAGGACGTAGAGACTCGTCAAGTTCCATCAACGCACGAGTAATACCGTGGCGGATTGCACCAGCTTGGCCAGTGTTACCACCGCCCTTAACTGTTACATTGATGTCTAACTTTTCAGTCATTTCAACTAGCTCAAGTGGCTGACGAACAACCATGCGAGAAGTTTCACGACCAAAATATTCGTCTAGAGGTAGTTTGTTAACAGTAATGTTACCAGTACCTACTTTAGCGAATACGCGAGCTGTAGATGTTTTGCGACGGCCAGTGCCGTAGTATTGAGTTGCAGCCATTGCTATAATCCCGTTTAGATATCAAGAACTTGAGGTTGTTGTGCAGCGTGGTTATGCTCTGTACCAGCGTAAACTTTAAGCTTACGGAACATGGCACGGCCCAAAGGACCTTTAGGTAGCATACCCTTAACTGCTTTCTCAATAATCATTTCAGGCTTATGATCTTGCAGCTTCTCAAAAGTAATCTGCTTAATGCCACCGATGAAACCAGAGTGTGAGTAGTAAACTTTGCCTTTAGCTTTGTTACCAGTCACAGTAACTTTATCAGCGTTAATAACGATGATGTAGTCACCAGTATCTACATGAGGCGTATACTCTGGCTTATGCTTACCGCGTAGGCGAGTAGCAATTTCAGTAGCGATACGACCCAAAGTTTTACCTTCGGCGTCAACGACGAACCAATCACGAGTGACTGTTTCAGGTGTAGCAGTAAAAGTAGTCTTCATTTACAAAAACCCAATGTTAAAATTCTGTCTCACATGCTAATGCCACTATTGGCAAAAACACAAAAAATGCCTTTCCCCGCCCCTTCGAGCAAAGAATTAGGCTTTACAACTTCCACCTAAAATGGTGGATAACGAGGGCAGGTGGCGGATTATAGACAAAGATGAGTTAAAAATCACCTAATTTTTAGATTAATTGCTATCTCTTTTAAAAATATTCATCTATCAAACTCTACCCGCTAGCATCAACCTGTTTACTGACACCTACTAAAGAGCTGTTCAAGGCAGTAGCGGCACTTTAATTAACGCGCTAACTATCTACCTATTTGATGCAACTCTGACTTATGGCAGATGTTCCAACGCCAAATAATCATGGGACTGCATCTCTGTTAATCTTGAGCGGCAGCGCCTAAATTCGAAATTCAGTAAGCCTTCGGTATAAATATCTTCTAGTGATACCGCGGACGAAATGATGAGTTTAACGTTCCGCTCATAAAACTCATCAACCATCGCCAAAAATCGCCGTGCGATATCGTCGCCGGTCAAATGTTCGCCCATCTGCTCAACATTACTCAGCAGCACTGTATGATAAAGTCTTGCAACCTCCATATAGTCTCGCTGGCTGCGCGGACCATCGCATAAGGCTCTAAAATCAATTAGTAATACACCTTGAGCTTGCTGGCGTATATCAATCGTCCGTCCATCAATCACTAACCCCAAGGTTGATACTTCTGACTCCGGTGCGAGCTTAGCAAAGTACTCTTGTAAATTTTGCTCAGCCTTGGCATCGAGCGGGGAATGGAAGATCTCAGCTTGTTCAAGTGTCCGCAGACGATAATCGACTCCAGAGTCTACATTCAAAATATCGCAATGCTTATTAATCGCTGCGATTGCAGGTAAGAATCGTGCTCGTTGTAGGCCGTTACGATATAACTCATCGGGAATGATATTAGAAGTTGCAACCAAAGCCACACCTTCAGCAAACAGAGATTCAAACAGTGTGCCTAACAACATCGCATCGGTGATATCAGAAACGAAGAACTCATCAAAACAGATAACCTGATACTTAACGGCCATCTCTTTTGCAATCATCACCAATGGATCACGTTGACCTTGTAAAGCAGCTAAATCGATATGAAGTTGATGCATGAAGCGATGGAAATGTGCTCGCAGCTTCTTTTCACCTGGTAGTGAATCAAAGAAGGTGTCCATAAGGTAAGTCTTACCGCGCCCGACACCGCCCCATAAATAGAGCCCTTGAACATTTGTCTTTGATCTCTTACCAAATAAAGACAACAGTTTATTGCTACTGCGGCCTTGAGAATTTAATGCATTAAGATCGTCATACACACGTTGCAACTGTTTAACGGCTTGCTCCTGTGCAACGTCGTGGGAAAAGTCATCTCGAGTTAGATCTTGTTGATAATGCTGCCAAGGCGTTAAATGCGACACGTAAATCATTCTCTATAAGTAGGGGACAAACACAAATCAGCCATTTTTGGCTGTTTGACGGTTAATTTTAATTAAACTCTGCAGTAAATAGTACCACGGCGGAATGCTGCAATGTATATTTGGCTACATCTCTCTTATTTAAAGTAGTTATTGGAGTCAGTATGGAATGGGCATTAACCTTCGCAGCCTTTGTTATCGGTAGCGTTTTCGGCTATGTGGGACATAGCGTTTTATCTAGGAATAGCAAAGACAAGAGTCAAAATAAGCAATTAGAGCAAACACAATTAGAGTTAAGCCAGTACAAGCAAGAGGTGTCAGATCACTGCGATGATCACGACAAACAGTTGGCAGAGTTAACCAACCTTATTACTAAAGTGAACCAAAAGTGGAGTACATCAGCCAGTGTATTGACCGCGACGCCCCCTAGCACAGTAGCCTCTGAGGCTGAGGCCATCGATAACCACAGCGCTTCAATAGATAGTGCCCATCCCCGTTCTACTTGAAGATGCTCGCTTCAGACACATTGTGCCCGTACAGTGCTTGAACGCTCTCACTTAAATGGTTACTCCCTTTTAAGTGAGTGCAATAACGAAATGGCAGGCACAGAGTCTTTTTAAGAAGCGGCTTATTTAATTAAAAAATAGTCTGTACTCGTTGTTACTGAATTTAGCAAAGGGATGACCATTAGCGGCAATCGCGGCCTTGCCGACAAGGATGAAGACACTTAGGTGCAGCGATAAACTAAAGCCTGCTATTGAAAGTCCATTAAACGCCCACTGGATCCTGCATATTCGGCTAGCACGGGTATATACTAAGAAAGCCCCATCAATTTAAACAAATAAAAATAATGTACTGCTGAATTAACCTTTGTTAATGATTGATGAACTTTTTGATACTCGCTTGAGTCCGACTCAATAACAAATGATGTGATTTTATTAAATGCATGGCAACTGCCTTCATATTGGAAACATATTTACAGAACCATGCTGACATTAGTTTTGAAGAAATTGGAGCAACGTATAAATGAAGACTAAATTATCCTTACTTTCAGCAGCCCTTTTGGGCGCAACATTAACGCTAGCCCCTGTTGTATCTCAAGCAGCGATTCCTTTAGCCGTTGGTGGTGAAGCCATTCCTAGCTTAGCTCCTATGCTACAAAAAACCACACCGGCAGTTGTTGCGGTTGCAGTTTCAGGCACACACGTTTCTAAACAAAAGGTTCCTGATGCATTTCGCTACTTCTTTGGCCCTAATGCGCCAAGGGAGCAAGTGCAGGAACGTCCGTTTAAAGGGCTAGGGTCGGGGGTCATTATCGATGCTAAAGAGGGTTACATTGTTACCAACAACCATGTAATCAAAGGCGCTGACGAAATTCTCATCGGCTTACATGACGGCCGTGAAGTCGAAGCCAAGCTAATTGGCACTGATGCCGAATCTGATATCGCTTTATTACAGGTTGAAGCTAAAAATCTTACCGCCCTCAAACGTGCCGATTCAGACAAATTACAGGTTGGCGATTTTGCCGTGGCTATCGGTAACCCCTTTGGCCTTGGACAAACAGTAACCTCAGGTATTGTCAGTGCCATGGGACGTAGCGGCCTAGGTATTGAGATGCTAGAGAACTTTATTCAAACCGACGCAGCCATAAACAGTGGTAACTCAGGTGGTGCCTTGGTGAATCTCAACGGCGAACTTATCGGCATTAATACTGCGATTGTCGCACCTGGAGGTGGTAATGTCGGTATTGGCTTTGCCATTCCAGCCAATATGGTTAACAACCTAGTTGAACAGATCATTGAACATGGCGAAGTACGCCGCGGAGTACTCGGCGTATTAGGTCAAGACCTAACCAGCGAACTTGCCAAAGGCTTTGGTATCGAAACCCAGCATGGTGGCTTTATCAATGAAGTGATGCCTGACAGCGCTGCAGACAAAGCTGGAATTAAGGTCGGTGATATTATTGTCAGCGTCAATGGGCGTAAGATTAAAAGCTTCCAAGAGCTGCGAGCTAAAGTGGCCACTATGGGAGCGGGCAGCAAAGTTGAGTTTGGCCTAATTCGTGATGGCGATGAAGAAACGGTCACAGCTGTACTCGGAGAATCAACTCAAACGGCAGAAGCCGCAGCTGGCGCAGTGCATCCAATGCTTCAAGGCGCTAAGCTTGAGAACTCAAACGGTTCAGGCGTAAGCATTACTGACGTAGCTCAAGGCTCACCAGCCGCCGCAAGTGGTCTGATAAAGGGTGATGTGATTGTCGGTGTTAATCGCAGTAAAGTGAAAAACCTTAAATCATTGAAATCAGTACTTGAAGATCAAAAGGGTTCTGTCGCGCTAAAAATTCAGCGAGATAATACCAGTATCTATTTGATCCTTCGCTAACCGGCTCCCTTGTAAAAATAGCCGAGTGATTAACTCGGCTATTTTATGCTTGCCCAGAGCTAACATACTGCGTGCTAGCTTCAAACATGTTAATCTAACTCACCTTTTCAGTATTACTCCCAGACATGATGATTAAAGACACTCTTATATATGTCAGTAAAGCCATAGCATTTGGCCTTATCATGGCTGCAGTTATCATTATTGTGATGCCTTTAATTACCGGGCAAAGCCTCACCAATGGTTTATTCAATCGCGCGGTAACCAGTAGCAACGAACTCTCTTTTGCAACAGCTGTGCGCAGGGCTGCTCCCGCTGTTGTCAATATTTACAGCCTTAGCATAGATCAAAGAAAACCGCTTAAGCCTAGCTCACTGCAAGGTCTCGGTTCCGGTGTGATAATGAGTAAAGAGGGCTACATACTCACTAACTACCATGTCATCAAGCAAGCCGATGAGATTGTCGTTGCCCTGCAAGATGGTAGAAAGTTCACCTCTGAAGTTGTCGGCAGTGATCCTGAAACCGATTTAGCAGTACTAAAAATAGAAGGTGACAATCTGCCCTTAGTGCCGCTAGAGCTCGACGTTCCAGCTCGCGTTGGTGACGTTGTACTTGCAATTGGTAACCCATACAACTTAGGCCAAACGATTACCCAAGGTATTATCAGTGCAACCGGTCGAAATGGGCTGAGCTCAGGCTACCTTGATTTTCTACAAACTGACGCCGCGATTAACGCTGGTAACTCAGGCGGCGCGCTTATCGATACCACCGGGCAACTCGTGGGGATTAATACTGCGGCTTTTCAAATTGGTAATGAAAGTGGCACCCATGGTATTAGTTTCGCGATCCCGATTAAACTTGCCCACAGTATTATGGGCAAGCTAATTCAAGATGGTCGCGTAATTCGTGGTGCCTTAGGTATTGGCGGCGAAGCTGTTGGCCCGGTTATGGCGCAGATCCTCAACATTCCAGATCTGACTGGTGTTCTCATCACCAGTATTGACCCTGTTGGACCCGCAGCCAAAGCAAAACTACGAAAGCGCGATGTAATTACTCATTACCAAGGCGAAGCCATTCCAGGTGTAGAGATGCTGATGGATAGAATTGCAGAAACCCCGCCAGGCAAAGAGGTCAAGCTGACAATTATTCGTGAAGGGAAATCTTACGATGTACCTGTAGTCATCGCAGAGAAGCCTGTTCACTATAATTAGCAGCTAAATGCACTGCGTTTAGCCCTAAAAAAGCCTGCAGTTAGCATAATGCCGTTCACTTAACGTTAACGGCTTTCTTTTTTATGGGATATCGGTCCTTTGAACACTTCAACACTCTAGGGTAACTACGCTCCCTTTTCCCCTCTAAAATAAACTGTTTAGCATTCTTTTCTATATCAAAGATTACCTTAGGGATATTGCCGGGAGATATGCTAGGAAGTTGGGATAGTTTAAAAATAATATGCGACGACGCTTCTCTAAAACTCAATTGGTTAGGGAAGACCCCTTTTAATGAATGCGCCATCAATACCATTAGCGCAATATAAGAAAGGAAAAGTTTAGCTAGCCGTAAACACTGAGTTAACAGTTGATATTGCGGTGGGATACCCTCAGAAAATACAATAACGTATAGTTCAGACCATTCATGGAAAGCATGAGAGAATCCAAAAATGGCTAACGCCCACAAAGTTGGTGCAACTTTTAACTGACTATAACGAAAATTACGAAATGCAACCGCACAGCCGATAGAGAAAAATACTAGGCCGTAAAAAGGTAGATGTTAAAAGTCACGAAAATAGGCATGTGAAAAAGATAACATTGTAAAGATCACTTTAGCTTGATCTTGTTCCTATTTATCTCCTCAGCAACTTGCGCTAGCTCATAAAACAAAAAACCATTTAGGCTATAACACCTAAATGGTTCTTATTCAGTAATATTGTGCTAAACGGTTATTTTACTCGCTTAACATCACCACCAAGACCTTTAAACTTATCTTCGATGTGCTCGTAACCACGATCTAAATGATAGATTCGGTCAACCGTTGTAGTACCGTCAGCAACAAGGCCGGCAATCACTAAACTAGCAGAAGCACGCAGATCCGTAGCCATCACTTGAGCGCCATTAAGCTTTTCAATACCGTGAATAATACAGGTGTTCCCCTCTAACTCCATGGTTGCCCCCATACGGCTCAACTCTGGGACGTGCATAAAACGGTTCTCGAAAATAGTTTCAGTAATCGTCGCAGTACCTTCAGCTAAAGCATTCAGCACACAAAACTGTGCTTGCATATCTGTTGGAAAGCCAGGATAGGCAACTGTCTTAATATTGACAGCTTTAGGACGCTGCCCCTGCATATCAAGCTCAATCCAATCATCACCTGTAGTGATTTTTGCCCCTGCATCTTCAAGCTTAGCCAAAACCGCTTCTAACGATTTAGGATCAGCTTTAGTACAACGTATCTTCCCGCGAGTCACTGCCGCTGCCACAAGAAAACTACCGGTTTCAATTCTGTCTGGCATCACTTGGTAGTCACAACCTTGTAATGCCTCAACGCCTTGAATACGAACCGTATGGGTGCCAGCCCCCTCGATTTTAGCGCCCATAGCGATTAAGCAATTAGCTAAATCAACCACCTCAGGTTCACGGGCAGCATTTTCAATCACGGTTTCACCGTCTGCTAAGGCTGCAGCCATGAGTAAGTTCTCGGTCGCGCCAACGCTAATCATATCCATAAAGATATGTGCGCCCTTTAGTCGACCATCAACCCGGGCTTTAATATAACCCTCTTTAACTTCTATCTTAGCGCCCATTTGCTCGAGCCCCTGCAGATGAAGGTTTACAGGTCGAGCACCAATTGCACAACCGCCAGGCAGTGACACATCAGCCTTACCATAACGGGCAAGCAACGGCCCTAAAATGAGTATCGACGCACGCATGGTTTTAACTAACTCATAGGGTGCACAAAACTCATTAAGGTTAGTCGTTGAAATGCAAACTTTACCATTGCCAGAGCGCGTAACCTCAGCACCTAAGCAACGTAAAAGCTCACAACTGGTATTAACATCTCTAAGACTTGGCACGTTAGAGACATTGAAATCAGTCTCGGCTAACACACCAGCCATAAGGATGGGCAAAGCGGCGTTTTTAGCACCTGAAATGACAACGTCGCCTGCAAGCGCACTGCTTGCTTCAATTTTTAATTTATCCACGTTAACTCTCTAAATCCGCAATTACATATTAAAGACTTTTTCACGCTTCCACTGTGTCGGCGTGAAAGCATTAATAGTAATTGCATGTAACTCACCACTAGTAATGTGAGCCATTAATGGACCATAAATAGTTTGTTGCTGCTTTACGCGCCCCATACCGTCGAAACATTCACCGACAGCGACGATTTTGTAATGAGTACCTTCTTGAGTCACTTTAACTTCGTCTAGTGATAACGCTTCTAACAGGATAGCTTCTATATCTTTACATTCCATGGAACTGTTCACCTTACTGTGCTTCTTCAATGAAGAAGTCGTTTAAATCATATAATACGATAAATTTCTTAAGCTGCTCTGAAGCAGAAACCAGCTTTAAACTGGCGCCTCTAGCAGCAAAAATACTGACTAATTCGAGTAAAAATGCCACTCCGGCACTGTCACAATATTCAATGCTCGATAACTGCAAAAATGCAGTATCCACATCCAATAAGTGATTTCTGTCATTCCATAGACTGATTACGGCTTTCTGATCTAGATTGCCATTAATCGCA
The DNA here is from genome assembly GCF_041470405.1 of Shewanella sp. 10N.286.45.A1. Taxonomy (NCBI): domain Bacteria; kingdom Pseudomonadati; phylum Pseudomonadota; class Gammaproteobacteria; order Alteromonadales; family Shewanellaceae; genus Shewanella; species Shewanella sp. 10N.286.45.A1. Next base: position 17,761 of record NZ_JBFRMK010000044.1, on the reverse strand, counting down.
CAAATTATGCCTTGTTGTTGAAAGCTCGCCACTAATTAGCCTGCTCACTTTCACCTAACTCAATATGAGTTTCAGTGCGTTCTATTAGCATCTCAATCACAGGCTCTATGCCTTTTTGACGCACTAAATTGGTGATCTCTGATTTTTTAGAAGACAACAAACTAACGCCCTCTGCCACTAAGTCAAATGCTTTCCAACTATCATCTTTTAAACGTCTAGCTTTAAACTGCAGACTAATATCCGGGCGCCCTTTATCTATAATCCTAACATCAACATTGACCATCTTCTCACCCGTAAAGTCTCTAGCAGGGCTAAACTCCACTGTTTGATTGGTATATTCAGTAAATGCTTGCGCATAGGTTGAGATTAAGTAACCACGAAAAGCTTCTACAAAGCGAGCACGTTCATCTTTTGTAGTTTCGCGCAGATATTGGCCCAATACTTTATAAGACGCATATTTGTAGTCAATATACGGCATTAACTCTTCGGTCACGATAACTTTAAGGTGATCAGGATTATCCGCAATCAACTGCTTATCTTGATTGAAACGGGCAAAGGTTTTTTGAGAAACGGCTTCCACTAATGTGTAGGGGTTGGTTGTATCGATTTCAATGTCTACTGCACCATTGTCTGCAGCTTGAGCTGTAAAACCTAATATAACCGCTGAGGCCAACACTAACCCACGAAAAAAATTGTTAAACATATCCATTACTCCAACTACTAATCCTTAGTGCCTGCACTATAAAGGAATTGACCAATCAACTCCTCTAGTACCAAGGCGGAATGGGTATCATCAATACTGTCGCCATCAACTAACATTTCAATATCATCGTCCATAAAACCCGGAGATAAGCCTAAAAACTGTTCGCCCAATAAGCCTGATGTCAAAATAGATAAACTGCTGGTTTCGGGAAAATACTTGTACTGTTTGTCCATCGACAAGCTGACAACCGGAACCAACCTTTCTGGATCTAACTCAATAGCACTGACACGACCAACAACAACACCACCAACCTTAACCGGTGAGCGCACTTTCAAACCACCTATGTTGTCGAATTTTGCATGCAAGGTATAACTATTATCACCAGTCTTCACTTCAACATTAGCGACGTTAAAAACCAAAATCAAAAATGCAGCCAACCCTGACAATAAAAATAGACCGACCAATACCTCAATCTTCCGTGTCAACATAACTCATTTACCACTCTATTCAATAAATCTAAACAATAATTAACCGCAATAACAACGTTAGAAATTAGTATTAGCTACCAAACATCATTGCCGTTAATAGAAAATCTAATGCCAATACCGCAAGGCTCGACTGCACTACAGTTTGAGTCGTTGCGCGGCTGATCCCTTCAGGATTTGGGATGACATGATAGCCACGATAAAGTGCAATCCAGGTGACCACTACAGCAAACAACAAGCTCTTTATCATGCAGTTAACAATATCTTGTCGCCACTCTACAGATGACTGCAAGATTGACCAAAAGGCGCCACTATCAATACCTTTCCACTCAACACCAACAATGTGACCACCGTAAATACCAATAGCGGTAAACATCAGTGCCAATAATGGCAGACTAATCACTCCCGCCCAAAATCGCGGCGCGATAATCTGTCGTAACGGATCTATCGCCATCATCTCTAAACTTGATAGCTGTTCAGTGCTTTTCATCAACGCAAGTTCAGCTGTTAATGCTGAACCTGCTCGTCCAGCAAACAGTAATGCCGTGACCACAGGACCTAACTCTCGCAATAAACTCAAGGCGACCATCGGCCCCAAGCTCTCTTCTGTACCGAAGCCTACTAAGATATTATAGCCTTGCAACGCTAGAACCATGCCAATAAATAGTCCAGACACCAAAATGATGACCATTGACTGCACACCGATGACATACAACTGCTTAATCAGTAATGGCAGGCCTTTCTTCAACCTTGGCCGATGCGCAATGGCTCCCCAAAGCATTAACCCTGCTCTGCCAAGCCCTGTCACTAAGTCAATAGCGCCGCGACCCAATTTAGCAATTTGTTCAATCATGCCCACTTAACAACTCCTTTTTATAATCAGGCGCAGGGTAATGAAACGGCACGGGTCCGTCTGGTTCACCACCAATGAACTGTTTCAGTTGCGGGTTATCTGCTAAACGCAGCTCATCCGGCGTACCATGGGCAATAATTCTTTTATCTGCTAATACATAAACATAATCAGCAATACCTAACACCTCATCCACATCATGAGACACCACCACAGAAGTAAGGTTAAGAGCATCGGACAGTTCACGAATAAGCTTAACCAACACTCCCATAGAGATAGGATCTTGCCCTGCAAAGGGTTCATCATAAAGGATGATTTCTGGCTCTAGGGCAATGGCACGTGCTAAAGCAGCCCTACGTTGCATACCTCCCGATAATTCAGTAGGCATTAACTTAGCTGCGCCGCGCAGCCCAACCGCTTCAAGCTTCATCAATACAATACGGCGAATAATGGCTTCAGGCAGGCCAGAGTGTTCTCTCAATGCAAAAGCGACATTATCGAATACATTCATGTCAGTGAATAGTGCGCCGCTCTGAAACAGCATACTCATACGCTTACGCAGTGCAAACAGCTCAGTTCGATTGCATTGATGCACATCTGTGCCATCAAAAAGCACTGTGCCCTTATCTGGAGTAAGTTGACCACCAATAAGCTTAAGTAAGGTTGTCTTACCGATCCCGCTTGGTCCCATAATCGCAGTCACCTTGCCCGCAGGGATCGACAAACTGATGTCCTCATAAATGACATGAGAACCTCGGCTAAAGGCCATATTGTGGATTTCGACCAATGAGTTATGCTTTTGAGTCATGCATGAGCCCTGCATTCGAAGTTAGAAACATCCATTTTCCCATACCGCAAAGGAAGAAATTGTACGTAATTGGCCATTGAGGTACAACCAAATCAACACTATCTCGTCTCAATACTTTCATTTTTCTTAAATTACAGCGAAAATACGCGGCTATATCCCAAAATACTAAGAATCGATGTTATTTAATATATTTTTGTTAGTGGCTGGCTTAGGTGCTTTAGTCTGGAGTGCTGATAAGTTTGTTTACGGTGCAGCAGCCTTTGCGCGCAATTTAGGTCTTCCACCCATGTTGATCGGCTTGACCATCGTCGCGATGGGCAGCTCAGCCCCTGAAATGTTTGTCGCAGCGACAGCCTCAATGGAAGGGATGACAGATACTGCGATTGGCAATGTTCTCGGCTCAAATATTGCGAATATCACATTAATTCTAGGAATAACCGCACTACTCGGTGCGATTTCTGTCAGCTCGCAAACCCTAAGGCGTGAAATCCCTTTAATGCTAGCCGCGACGGCGATAGTGGGTTGTTTTTTACACGATGGTTTTCTTACTCGCATTGAAGGTGTGTCTTTGATGGTGCTATTTTTTGCACTAATGGGCTATCTTATTTGGCATGCGCTGACCAATAAAAATCGCGATGCTCTGGCCATCGATGCAGACAATGAGATCCCTGCTAATGTTCCGACAAAGAAAGCCATTTTCTGGCTAGTCATTGGAATGGTACTATTACCATTATCTGCAGATTGGATGGTGCAAGGTGCCGTAGGGATTGCCAAGGCATATCACCTTTCAGACTTAGTTATCGGACTCACCATTATTGCAGTGGGCACCAGCTTACCTGAACTTGCAGCCTGTATAGCAGGCGTTCTGAAGAAAGAAGATGACTTAGCCATCGGTAATATTGTTGGTTCTAACTTATTTAATATTTTAGCGGTACTTGCACTACCTGGCATCATTGCACCTGGCGCAGTCGATGCCGCAGCAAGTACACGAGATTTCTACATGGTACTTGCAACGAGCAGTGCACTTGCAATACTGATCTTATTGACCGGACGCGCACGGCAATTAAAACCGTGGCACGGCGTCGTACTACTGATTACATTTGTTGCATACCAAGCGTTACTTTTCCTATCTTAAATATGGGTGCAGCAACTAAAGCAGTAAATTAAAGAGAGACCAAGAAATGGTAGATGAACAGCAGTTACGCCAATGGGGCACCAAAGTGATTGATATCGAGAAGCAAGCCCTCGATAACCTTCATCAGTATGTTGATTCGAGTGAATTTGCCCAAGCTTGCCAACTAATATTGCAATGTACGGGTAAAGTTATCGTGATGGGCATGGGTAAATCAGGCCATATCGGTAACAAAATATCAGCGACATTAGCCAGTACGGGAACCCCAGCCTTCTTCGTCCATCCAGGTGAAGCTAGCCATGGTGACTTAGGTGTTTTGAGTGAAAACGATATCGTACTTGCTATTTCAAACTCCGGTGAGTCGAGCGAAATCCTAACTTTAATGCCCGTCATTAAGCGTATGGGACTGCCGATGATATCGGTCACCGGCAAGCCAGATTCAAATATGGCAAAACTCGCACAGCTGCATCTTTGTATTGAAGTACCAGAAGAGGCATGTCCTCTTGGGTTAGCACCAACCTCAAGTACAACAGCCACTTTGGTTATGGGTGATGCATTAGCCGTTGCTTTACTGCAAGCACGTGGCTTTACCAAAGATGATTTTGCCCTTTCTCATCCAGGTGGAAGCTTAGGTCGTAAGCTATTATTAAAAGTCAGCGACGTGATGCACAGCGGTAATGAACTGCCTTTAGTAAAACATGATATTTGCATTACCGACGCGCTTTATGAGATCTCTAAAAAAGGCTTAGGAATGACGGCCATTATTGATGAAGCAAACACCTTAGTCGGGATTTTCACCGATGGCGATCTGCGTCGAGTGATTGATGCTGAGGTAAACTTACGCACTACCTCTATCGCTGATGTGATGAGTAAAGGCTGTGTCACAATTACCGATAATGTTTTGGCGGCAGAAGCATTGAAAGTCATGGAAGAGAAAAATATTAACGGTCTTATCGTCATCAATTCAAAGCAACAACCCGTCGGCGCATTGAACATGCTCGATATGGTTAAAGCAGGAGTTATTTAATATGTCTAAGCAAGGATTTTACGGACCAATCAGTGATGACGTTTGGCAAGCAGCCAGCAAGATCAAACTACTGATCTGTGATGTCGATGGCGTATTTTCAGACGGTTTGGTTTACATGAGCAATGCCGGAGAGGAACTTAAGACTTTCCATACCCGCGACGGTTACGGTGTGCGTTCAGTCCTATCTAGTGGTATCAACGTGGCTATTATTACCGGCCGAAAATCACAAATTGTCACAGACAGAATGACAGCCCTCGGCGTCACTCACATCTACCAAGGCGTCGATAATAAGCTCGATCCTTACCAAGAATTGCTAGCGCTTTACGATGTACGTCCTGATGAAGTCGCCTATATCGGAGATGATATGGTTGATCTTCCCGTTATGAAGGAGGTGGGCCTATCTGTATGCGTAGCTGATGGCCACCCATACGTTAAGCAGCATGCTTTGATGACGACCCACATTAAAGGCGGCCATGGTGCACTGCGCGAATTAACAGATCTACTGCTGCTTAGCCAAGACAAGTTTGAGTCAGCTCATGGGATGAGCATATGAATCGCGTCACCCTAGCGATAATCGCCTTATTTGGTACAGCACTGATCCTCTATTGGCAGGTGCAGTCAAAAAAAGGCGATCAAACGTTAGACGTCGATGCAAGCGAGCGGCCCAATTACATCATCGATGACCTACGCAGCACAGAGTACAATGAAGCAGGGTTTGTAAATAGTAAGGTCACAGCCAAGCATATGGAACACTATGAAGATGCCAGTATGACTTACTTCACAGAGCCAGTGTATTTAATCTATCCCGATGATGGCCAAGCACAATGGCGCTTAAGAGCAACGAAAGGCAGCCATAACAATTTAACCGGTAAGGTCTCATTACAAAACAATGTTATTATTGACTCTATTAGCCCTGAAGAGCCGATTCAAACATTATCGACATCTTATTTAGAGCTAGACTTGGATACCATGATAATGACCTCTGATGAAATTATTCACGTCACCGGCAATGAGTTTGTTATTCAAGGTACAGGTCTTTATGCTGACCTTAATGCTCAAAGTGTAAAACTGATCAGCGAAGTCGAAGGGATCTACGATGCTAAATAAGCTGTTCAAAAAAACCAATATACTCACTCGTACTGTCACACTAATGGCCGAGTAGAAGGAAGTTATGAAATACAATCAATCCATACTTGCAGGTCTATTGTGTCTGCTTAGCATTAGCAGCTATGCCGCTGTCGATGACCTTAAGCAAGAGGTCAAAATTGCCGCTGCAAGCCAAGAAGCTGATATCAAAAACAATCAGGTTATCTTTTTTGGCCCTGTAGAGGTGACTCAAGGCTCAATTAAAATGAAAGCTGATGAATTGCGGGTTTTCTCTAAAGAAGCGAACTCAGGGAAAACCCTAGTCGCTACGGGTAAGCCAGCAACATACACCCAAGTCATGGAAGATGGTCGCCCCGCAACGGCAAGCGCCAAAGAGATCCGTTACGAACTCGCGACCAGAACCTTAACCTTGCTAGGTGATGCTACACTCGAGCAAGAGGGTAGCCAGGTCACAGGTAACCGCATTAAGTACAATATTGGTTTACAGCAACTTATTGCAGAAAGCACCGGCCAAGGCAATGACCGAGTGATTACTATCATTCAGCCTGAAGCCTACCAAGAAGAGACTCCTGAAACCCCAGCGGAACCGATAGAAAAGCAGGAGCAGCAATGATCCAAAAAACGCTAACCGCACGCAACTTAGCTAAGAGTTATAAAAATCGAGCTGTTGTTCAAGACGTGAGTTTAACGGTAAAAACAGGGCAAATTGTCGGTCTATTAGGTCCAAATGGAGCAGGTAAAACTACAACTTTCTATATGGTTGTGGGGTTAGTACAGAGCGACAAGGGGCAGATCTTTATTGATGAAGATGACTTAACCTTAGATCCGATGCACCTTAGGGCTCGAAAAGGTATTGGCTACCTGCCCCAAGAAGCGAGTATTTTTAGAAAACTTTCGGTCCGTGACAACATCATGGCAGTACTGCAGACTCGCAGCGATATTGATAATGAGCAGCGTGAAGCGCAGCTAGAAAGTTTACTTGAAGAGTTTCATATTACTCACATACGAGATAGCCAAGGTATGGCACTATCTGGTGGTGAACGTCGCCGAGTTGAAATTGCACGAGCGCTAGCAGCCAACCCAAAATTTATTTTGCTTGATGAACCTTTTGCAGGTGTCGATCCTATTTCGGTCATCGACATTAAAAAAATCATTGAACAGCTAAAAAGTCGCGGCCTAGGTGTGCTTATTACTGACCACAACGTTCGTGAAACATTAGACGTATGTGAACATGCATATATCGTAAGTCACGGAAATCTCATTGCAGAAGGCACGCCTGCCGAAATCTTAGACAACCAGCAGGTTAGAGCAGTGTACTTAGGTGAACAATTCAGGCTATAGTTAATCAACAACATGAGCGTTTAAAGCGCGACACTAGTTAAGTATACTAATATAATCATAGTGTTGGGCCTTTACGCTCTCTTCGCCAAATTAACGAGCTTCAACGTTTAATTACAGTGTAGGGAATAGCGGTAAGATGAAAGCGTCACTTCAGCTCAAAATGGGTCAGCAGCTAACCATGACTCCACAGTTACAGCAGGCAATCCGCTTACTGCAACTGTCCTCTTTAGAGCTGCAGCAAGAGATCCAGCAAGCATTAGAGTCTAATCCCCTACTAGAATTAGATGAAGAGCAATCTGACGGCGAACCTGTCAGCAACGAAGATCGCACCACCAGCGAATCCGATAACTACTCAGAATCAGATAGCGATAACGATTACAGCGCCAGCGCCGAAGTCGATCCCCAGCAAGATAGCGCCGCAGTAGAAACCTCTGATGCATTAACTCAAGACTCAATGCCAGATGAACTGCCGATGGATACCACCTGGGATGAAGTTTATACCGTCTCATCAAATGCAAGTTCCGGCGGGATGCGTGATGACGATATGCCATTCCAAGGAGAAACCAGCGAAGGCTTGTATGAGCACCTTGAGTGGCAAAAGAACTTAACACCATTTTCTGATAACGACCTGGCTATCGCCACCGCAATTATTGATGCTATTGACGAACGTGGTTACCTCACTCAAAACTGTGAAGACATTCTTGAGGCGATGGGCGATCCAGAGATAGAAATTGATGAAGTTGAAGCCGTGCTCAAACGCGTACAGCATTTCGACCCTATAGGTGTAGCCGCTCGCGACTTAAGCGAATGTCTCTTAATCCAACTGGCTCAATATGCGACGACTACGCCACATATTGATAATGCTCGCCTACTCATCAAAGACTATTTAGATTTGATTGCAGGGCGCGATTTTAGACAGTTAATGCGTAAAACTAAGCTTAAAGAAGATGAGCTACGTGAAGCCATTAGCTTGATCCAAACTCTCAACCCAAGACCAGGGCTGGCAGTCACCCGCAGCAAAGATGAATACGTTATTCCCGATGTCTCTGTGGCCAAAAAGAAAGGCCGCTGGGTGGTTGAGCTAAACCCAGATTACATGCCTAAAATTAATGTTAATCAACATTACGCATCAATGGCCCGCAGCACTAAAAGCCAAGCCGATGGCCAGTTTATCCGCGGTCATTTGCAGGAAGCTAAGTGGTTTATCAAAAGTTTAGAAAGTCGTAATGAAACCTTATTAAAGGTCAGTAACTGCATCGTTAAATTCCAACAAGGCTTCTTTGAATATGGTGATGAAGCCATGAAGCCAATGGTATTAAACGATATTGCAGAAGCTGTTGAGATGCATGAGTCCACCATCTCAAGGGTTACCACTCAAAAGTATATGCATACCCCAAGAGGTATTTTCGAATTAAAGTATTTCTTCTCTAGTCATGTCGGAACCGACGACGGTGGAGAGTGCTCATCTACAGCTATTAGAGCGTTTATTAAGAAGTTAGTCGCTGCTGAAAACCAAAAGAAACCATTAAGCGATAGCAAAATGGCGCAACTTTTGGCAGAACAAGGGATTAAAGTTGCTCGTCGTACTATCGCGAAATACCGTGAAGCAATGCTGATCCCGCCCTCAAACCAACGTAAGAGTTTATAACTCAAAATTAGGCACTTGGAGGAATTTTCTATGCAAATTAACCTTACTGGACATCACATCGAGATCACTGCATCGCTGCGTGGCTATGTAGAAGAAAAGTTTACAAAGCTTGAACGTCATTTCGATCAGATCAATAATGTCCACGTCATTTTGAACGTAGAAAAAATGCAGCAGATTGCCGAGGCAAGAATCCACCTTAAAAAAGGGGAAGTTTTTGCCACTTCGGAAAATGCGGACATGTATGCCGCAATCGACTCCCTGATCGATAAATTAGATCGTCAGGTTATTAAACACAAAGAGAAGCTGACCAAACACTAACGATGGAACTATGTACCATCCTGCAGCCGGAGTGCACCACCTGTGCCACTCCGGGCAGTAAGAAAAAAGTACTGGAATTAATCAGCGACATTGCCGCTGTCCAGTACCCTACTCTATCTTCACAAGAGATATTCGAGAGCCTTTTAGCTCGCGAAAAAATGGGTAGCACAGGTATAGGCAACGGTATCGCAATCCCGCATGGACGATTGACTAATATTGACCATCCATTGGGCATATTAATCAAATGCGAAACACCGATCTCTTTTGACTCGATAGATAAGCAGCCGGTCGATATATTGTTTGCACTTTTGGTTCCTGCAGAGCAATGTGAGCAACACTTAGCCACTTTGTCTTCAATGGCTGAAAAGCTTAACGATAAAGCTATCGTTAAGCAGTTGAGAAAAAGCACCAGTGAATCAGAGCTGTACGATTTGATCACTCAATAGCTAATTTAGTCAGGTCTTTAAATAACCTTATGTTATACAACTAGGTTATTTAAAGACCTGAGTATATATGACAGCAATATTATTTATTATCTCCTTCTTGCCTAAGCTCTTGCTTTCACCAACAAAAAAGTTAATCTATACCATAGTACATCTTGTAAACATATATAAAACACTCATTCTAACTTCTATCAGGTAGTCAAAAGATGAAACTCGTTTTAGTCTCTGGTCGTTCTGGTTCTGGAAAATCCGTTCTTTTAAGAATGCTAGAAGATCTCGGCTATTATTGTGTCGATAATCTTCCGTTGCCGATGATGGGAACACTGCTAGAGCAGCTAACGGGTAATTCAGAGTTCGTCGCTATTAGTGTCGATATTCGCAATATGCCAGAGAAAGAGACAGAGCTAGAAAAGCACCTAACCAATCTACCTGAAGGTGTCGAGTTACTCAGCTTCTTCCTAAACTCAAGCGATGAAGTATTGCTTAAACGCTACAACGAAACCCGCCGACTTCATCCACTGTCTCATTCCAATATATCATTGAAAGAAGCCATTCAACTTGAAGGCCGACAGCTAGAACCATTGGCCAAAATAGTCGACCACTATATCGATACTTCAAGCCTCAACATCTACGATCTTAACGATCAAGTTCGTGAGATTTTATTGGGTAATGTTGATAAAGAGCTGATGATCAAGTTTGAGTCGTTTGGGTTTAAACATGGTATGCCAACAGAAGCCGACTTTATGTTCGACGTCAGATTCCTGCCTAATCCGCATTGGGAACCCGAGCTAAGACCAATGACAGGGCTTGATAAACCAGTACAAGACTTTCTCAATCAACGCCCGTTAGTGAATAAATTTATCTGGCAGATAGAGAATCTACTCCGTACATGGCTACCCGATCTAGAACGTAATAATCGCAGTTACCTGACTATTGCGATTGGCTGTACCGGAGGCCAGCATCGCTCTGTGTATGTAACGGAAAGGCTTGCCGAGCACTTTAAAGATGGACGACATAAAGTGACCACTAGCCACCGCGAGTTAAAAAATGCCAACAATTGAACGGCAAGTAACCATATGTAATAAGCTTGGCCTTCATGCTAGAGCTGCTACTAAACTGGTGGTGTTAGCCTCTGAATTTGATGCTGAAATAACAATAATCCAAGGCGAAAAACAAGCATCAGCTGTAAGTGTACTAGGCTTACTAATGTTAGAGACTGGAATGGGTAAATCCATAAAGTTAGTTGCAACAGGAGCAGATGCAGAGCTAGCATTAGAGGCTATATGCCATTTAATCAATGCCAAATTTGACGAAGACAGCTAGCCCTCTTTTCCTGTAAAATTTATCCTTTATACCTCTGACGCAAATCCAATTAATTCAGTGAGCGATTTCTTGAGGCGATTGGTATTACTTACGTTATTATATGCGCCTTTTACACGAGCCTGAGAGGGATCCATGCCGATTGAAGTCTTAGATAATGAAACAACAGATCAACGCCTCAATCAGCTCAATAAAGCATTGGGTAGCGGGATGTTCGTTCATGTCCGCAATATGTTGCAGGACATGGCAGCTACTGATATCGCCTTTATCCTCGAATCTTCGCCGCCACGAACTCGTCAAGTGCTCTGGCAATTGATTGACCAAGAACATACGGGTGAAATTCTCGACGAGCTGGGCGAAGAGCTAAAAGATAGTCTGATCAGTCAAATGAGTCCTGAGCGAGTTGCTAAAGCAGCCCAAAGCATGGACACCGATGACTTAGCCTATATTTTGAGAAGCTTACCTGACAGCGTCTTCAATGAGGTGCTGCAGTCGATGAGCACTCAAGATAGGGTCAGGGTTGAGCAAGCACTCTCCTACCCCGATGATACCGCCGGTAGTATCATGAATACCGATACGGTGACCTTAAGACCTGACGTCAATATCGACGTGATACTGCGCTATTTAAGAATTCGCGGCGAACTACCAGACGCAACCGATATGCTATACGTGGTCGATAAGCATGATCGTGTACTTGGTGGTGTCCGTATTGCCGATCTACTGACATGTAACCCCGATTCATCTATTAGGGATATCATGGCAGCTGATGTCGAACCGATTCCCGTAGGGATGTCAGACAGTGAAGTCGCACAGCTATTCGAACGTCATGACTGGGTATCTGCACCTGTTGTTGATGATGACAACAAGTTGCTCGGTCGTATCACCATTGATGACGTGGTTGACGTTATTCGAGAAGATGCCGAACACTCAATGATGGGTATGGCGGGTATGGATGATGATACCGATACCTTTGGCCCCGTACTAAAAAGTACTTTTCGCCGTTCATTATGGTTAACCGTTAATTTATTTGCTGCGCTACTCGCCGCCTCTGTTAGCAATATGTTTGAAGGCACACTAGAGCAGTTCGCTACCATCGCGATTTTGATGACGATTGTCCCCAGCATGGGCGGCGTAGCAGGTAACCAAACCTTAGCGTTGGTTATTCGTGGTATTGCTTTGGGTCAAATTGGTCAAAGTAACTCCCGTTGGCTTATCGGCAAAGAGCTCGCTATTGGCTTCCTCAACGGCTTACTGTGGTCAGTTTTGGTTTGTGCCGCAGTTTGGGCATGGAAAGGCGATATAACACTAGGAGCAACCATTGGCGGCGCTATGTTGATTAACATGACGGTTGCAGGGCTAGCCGGTGCCAGTATTCCACTTATTCTCAAAAGAATGAATATCGATCCTGCGCTAGCAGGCGGTATGGTGCTAACCACAGTGACCGACGTGATAGGCCTGTTTGCCTTCTTAGGCTTAGCCACAGTGTTTCTACTAAATTGAAACCTGTTGGTTGAATCATACAAATAGCCGCCTTTATCGGCGGCTATTTTCGTAAGGTCATACCAAGAAAGTCCTACAACTTTAGCGGCGCACTAAAACCATAATCAGCTAAAATACTCTGGCCATTTTCAGACAGTACAAACATCGCCAACTTCCAAGCATCCGGCTTGGCCGCTTTTAATACTACCATTCCATAGTTAGCACCAACGGCTAACTCTTTAGGCAATTGAACTACCTTAAGATTTGGCACCTCTTTTTGCGCTAATACTGCATTAGTGCAGTAAGTTAAAAAAATATCGGCGCGCTTGTTCTCCATCACCCAACCATAAGTATTGCGTCCAGCAGGCGCTTTTTTACTATTCTCTCCACCAGTCAGTTGCAACGCTTTAGTTTCTAGCTGTTGCTGCGCACCAGCTGTTAATACATCAGCTTTTGCAAATACCTTCCATGCATAATCACCTGACGGATCAGCTTTAGGTGTTGACGTTCCTAGTCTTATATTACTGCTAAGCATCTTCTGTAGTAAGTTTTGACTACTCAGCTCAATATCAGCTTGAGCGATAGCACACATCTGGTTTTGGGCAAACATCACCACACTTTCAGCCAGTTCATTTCGCTGCAATGTTTGAGGATGCTTGATATTGGCGGAAGCAAAAACATCCACAGCCTCGCCAGCCTCTATCCGCTTCCTAAGCAAGCCTGACGGCGCAAAACTGCTATTAACCGCTTGCCCCGACTCTAGCTGGTATGCAGCTACAATATCTGACATAGCATTTTTCAAACTACCCGCGGCGCGCATCTCAATAGGTGCTGCACTAGCGGTGAGTGGTAAGACTAATAACGAAGCTACAATCCATTTTTTCATGTTAGTTTCCATAAGTGACTTTAACGCGACAATAAATAAAGCAATAACTGAGGGCGATCAAAAAGCATTTATCAATTGAAAACAATCTATAACGCCCTTACGAGACTGTGCATATTCAAGCGCTTGAATGGGATCACTCAAAACCGAGACTCATTAGACAAATAGTCGCAAGCCACCAGCTTACCTTCGCGCACAAAAAAGCCACCTTATCGGTGGCTTGCTCTGTAAATAACACTGACAGTTATTAGTATAAAATTAGCTTAGTGGACTAAGGATAATCTCTACTCGGCGATTCTCAGCTCGACCAGCTTTAGTCTCATTGCTGGTGATGGGTCTATCTTCACCAACACCATGAGAAACCACACGCGCTGATGGCACTTTTTGGCTCATCAAATAACTTGCCACTTCACTGGCTCTGACTTGAGACAATCTTAAGTTATAAGATGCAGCTCCAGAACTATCAGTATGTCCCATGACATTAAGTTTGGTCTCATCATATTCAAGCGCGACCAAAGCTACGCTATTAAGCACTTGCTGCGCTCGCTGACTGAGATCGGTTTGATCTACGCCAAAAGTGACATCATTTGGCATATTCAAAATAATGGTGTCACCGCTACGAGTCACACTCACGCCCGAAGATTGTAGTTGCTTACGCAGCTCTGCTTCTTGGACATCCATGTAGTAACCAATACCACCGCCAAGGGCTGCGCCTGATGCTGCGCCGATTAATGCACCTTTACCTCTATCACTTTTACTTGATGAGGCAACCCCTATCGCAGCACCCGCTAATGCGCCAATCAAAGCACCATTAGTCGCTTTGGCATTTTGCGATTCATTACTGTATGGATTGGTTGTCTGACAACCTGAAACAAACACCGCTGCAACAATACAACTAGCGATAGCACTACTGTGCTTAATACTCATAAACATTACTCCTAACTGTCTTCATGCGAATAAAGACGACAACATATCGAGTGAATTTGTTAGCAGTATATAAGTCGCCAGTGAATAGACAATGCCCAATGCGACAAGCGCTTTAAAATCGTACGACTCTCCTCGTTGCACCACAAACAAGCAAGCTTGCCCTCTTTTGTCACTTTCACCATCACTTAGCTACAACTAGCAAGTAAGAGAATAAGTACAAGCTATTGTTTTAAATGTAAATAGTCTGTTTTTTAAATATGGCACAAAACACGCATACCTATAAAGTAGTATTTGGAGGAAGTGTAAGGATTAACATGAATGACCTGAAAGCTATACCCGTGCTACTTGAAGATGCAGGATTCAGTGGGAGTTTAATGGGCTTTAATCAAGGCATTGATTGCCATTAATGGTCGCTCCCTTAGTAAAATCAATAACACAGAGTAAAGCCCATTAAAGCCCATCGCAGAAGGCTTTGTGCCAGCCCACTTCGTTGTTGCACTCACTTAGAAGGGAATAACCATTTCTACGTCAATGCGCCTAGAATTGAACTGGCACAATGCCTCTGAAACGAGCATATTCAGGTAGTACGGGTATATATTCATTAGCTACCAATGCTTTGTCGATGTCATTAGGCATCTCGGGATCAGCCAGTGGGATGTCGAATAGCTAATATTTCGATTAATTCAAAGTAGTGAACAAGGATAACCAATGACCGTAATCAATCATAGTCGCAACCTCAGTATCATCCATGAGGTCAAAAATAACGGCCGACTCTTGTCGGATGTCGCAAAGCAATATGGTTTATCGACCAAAGTTGTTTATCAACTGGTACGTCAAAGTGAGCAGCAACCAACGAGTCGCACCATAGTATTAAAGTCAGAAATAACGCAATTACGCAATAAAATTAGACAGCTAACTCAAGAACTAACGCTCATGACTCAGTAAGCCTTTGCAGAGGTATAAGTTTATCGTTTAGCCCCCAAACGAAATGATAAAGTTATCGTAATTACAATAATAATCGCGCGTTAATTTCGCTTTTACCTCTGCACCTTTTCCTTTAATAATCACTCCAATATCACAGAATACCTGCAACACATTCAGTTACGCTGCTAAACTTAATAACATATGCATCCAGAGGTAATCTCAATGGGGACTGACTTTGCAAATCCAGTAATCAAGACAACGTTAATTTCAACGGCTTTGGCTTTCGTACTTTCAGGCTGCGTTAGCCAGCATGATTTGATGGTTGAGAAAGGCTTTCCGCTTCCCTATGCCGACGGTTTTGATGACGGTTGTCATAGCGGTAACAAAGCTGGCGGTAGCTTATTCGACGAATTCAAAAAAGATGTCAATCGCTTCAACAGCGACAAACAGTATGCTCAAGGTTGGTCTGATGGTTTTAGACAATGTGAAACAGAGCAAGAGGCAGCGCAGCGTCAAACTAGAATGATAATCGAACAGCAACAGTTACAAGAGCAGAAAAAAGCCAACGATATAAACCAGCAGCATGCACTTGAACAAGAAGTGATGAAAGGCATCAATACCGATGCCCTCAAAAGCCTAGAAAAGTAATAGTAGTACTGGTGAGACGCTAGTTTTTACAACAAAACTAACGTCTCGGGGAGTCATTACAGAATAGTCAATCGATAGCCCAACGACTGAGACTCATCCTTATGCAATACCATGGTGTAATTGCCGGCATTATCAAACTGTATTGGCTCAGATTGATAGAGCAAAGTCAGCGTTTCATTGTCATCTTCAAAAACAACATTTATCTCATATTCTCCAGACGCAATACTGAGTGTTCCCAATTCAGTAAACTCTACATAACTAAGTTTATATTCGGCAGACTCGATAGTTTCTGTCGGTTTAACAAAGTAGATATCGAGCGCCTCATAATCGAAAACCAAATTCGCTAAATCAATTTGATGAGTAAACGCTTGCGGACGATGGTCGTGAGTTAATGTCATGCCTTTGGTCACCCCTGACGCATCTTGGTACAGCAGTATCGACTTGCTCTCATCTTGGTTAAAGGTCACTAACAAATTGTTTGCCAATATTTCATTGGCACTCTTGTCTGTAACCGTCACCCCGTAATCACTGTAACCAATAGCAGTAAAATCACTTAGCTCATATTGTCCGAGATCATATAGATATTGTGTCTCTTGATTACTCGACATAGTGATATCAATTTCTTTGGCATTAATCAGTGCATTGAAAACACGATACTCTGCGTTGGCATCAATATTGGCATATTGGGTCGGACTACCAGTTGAATCAACAGCATCAATGGTGAGCTTGGGTGTTCCTGGGCCAAAGCTATTACGGATCACAAACTTATAAACAGTGTTAGAAGATAAGTCCAACGTTGCTGTTGTATAGATAGGTACACTTGCCCCTGTCTCCGCGAGATAAAGCACATAATCGCCTGTATCAAACATCACTTCACTGGAATAGCTTTTATAGCTAAGCGAGTCCAACATAGCAGCAGCACTAAAGCCCTCGCCGTCTTTACCAAAATAAACATCATAAGTGGCTTCTCCTAACGCAGCATGGGCCACCAAGACTTGCATTTTGCTGTAGTCATCACTGTCATCATCATTCAACTCATCCATCTCTGTGCGGTCATACTGAATATCGATTAACTCTGGTTCACTATAGTCCCCCGTCAAAACAAAGAAATGATCATCACCATTAGCGAACGACAAAGTTGAAGTGTAAAGCGATATCTCATCGCCAGATTCATCACTACCAACCACTTCCATTTCAACCGTTCCCGTGCTGTAAACATAACGGGGTTGAGAATCTGCGTAATTAATTGCGGTATATTGATAATCATCTAAAACGAGGGCGGTTGCCGTGCTATTGGCTGATGCGCTGTAATACTGGATGTATGCTTCGCTGCTTGAATCGCTCTCTTCATCTGAACTACAACCTGTAACTGTAGCCAATGCTAAAAAGAGACAACCCATACTCCGAGGGGTAAAATTCATTTATTTTCCTTAACTAATTAATGACAAACTCACTACCTATGACCAATAATTTACGTCAATAACTGTCAGCAATTGCAATGTAAGGAAAGGCTATATATAGCTTTGTAAACTAGAGTTATTATTTATAATTACAGGAATAAAAGACATCAATATAGCGGTTAAAAATGTGACTAAAGAGTAATAGAGGTTGCTTGTGACAACCCCTCATATATATTATACCAATCAGTATAAGTAGTTGATCTACTCAGAGCGTTTTTGGCGAACTAATTCAAGGCGGATAAATGACACAATGGTTAT
>NZ_JBFRMK010000043.1:0-22675 GCF_041470405.1 Shewanella sp. 10N.286.45.A1 | reverse complement strand
TAAAGCGTTTGTCACCTGAATCAAATTCCCGAAGGTTTTTAACTCTCCAACACCGCTGCAAGTCCCGTACTATCTAAGCTTTCGTCTAGTTAGTTGGCCTGCTGTGCCGTGTCAGTGGATGCGCATTATAGGCAAATCCTGACAGAGCACAAGGGGCTAAATGATAAAAAATGAAATAAAACGTCTAAGCGACCAATTCTCAAACAATACGCACAAAAAAGGGGCTAGACGCCCCTTTTATCTGTTTAAACCATCCATCAAGTTAGTGCTGTATCACCTAAGCAGACGACTTTTATCTAAGGAGCCCATTGTTGAAAATCAATGACAGCTTCTATATAGAGGTATGAAGCTTCATTTGCTATGAAGCTAATTATCAAGCTAGCATGGCGATTATGGTAAAAATCCTTAATACGACTCTATAGTCACTTATATAGAAGGTGAAGCATGTTATTAGCTCCGATTACTGTCACTGCCAGCCAAAGTAATAGTACCAATCTCTTCGCTTATTCCGTTATTGCCGCTCTATCTGGCTTTGTATTGTTTATTAGCCTGTTTAGTAACGATGTATATGCAACTGAAATCTATACTTGGGTCGATGAGCATGGTGTTACCCATTACAGCCAAGAGCCACCAAAACACAATCAAGTTAAGAAGATTTATAGTGAAGATATTGAGCCAGCAAAAATAGGTACTGTATCCCCTAAAGCAACAGCCAAGGCTAAAAGTGAACCTACGGAATTAGAAAAGTCTGCTATCGCAATCAAAAAATCCGATAAGGCTCAAGCTAAAATTATCTGTGATAATGCTAAACACAGCCTCAATGTACTAACAAGCCATTCAAAGCTGAATAAACAGAGTAAAGAGTCAGGTGAGAGTATTGCTATGACAGAAGAGCAAAGACAAACAGCTATAAAAGAACAAAAACAACGCGTATCTCTATTTTGCTCTAAATGAGCTAAATTGCGTTATGGGAAGATAGTGAGACAGACAAACCCGGTGCCTGTCTCAATGCCACCAACTATTGGTTAGCAGTTAAGTTATACATTGAACGTGCAACGCCATCCTCACAGGCTTTTAATCCGGCTTCCCAACCATCATCAAATTTATCTAAGCCATCAAGTGCCGTATCCTTGACTACTGAGCCGTATAACTCAGTTTGCTGTTGCTTGGTTACATAAGCATCTTTACAACCCCGATAGTAACCATAGTGATAAAGACTCTCAAACTCCTGATTGCCTTCACCAATATAAAGGGCAGATGCAAGCCCTCGTTGATCATCATTGGCACAACCCACTATAACCACAGAAGTTAAAACGATTATTGCTAAATGGAACTTCATATTCACGCCTCCCTGTAAGAAAACCCTGTAACCAACACATTGAAAGTGAACTTATGCGTTGCTGTTATCAATATCATTGAGTATTGACGATAAATTTGAGGATACCAACAAATCGTTAAGTTACAGCTAAATGAAGCAGATCTTTCCTGTTAAGGAAGCAAGAAAGCAAAAATGGCATCCCCTTCACAGAGATGCCATTTGATGAATAACTCATTCACAACACAATTACTGGGTAAAAGTCAGTTGATTGTCTAATACCGAGATATGAATCGTTTTGCCCGGTTGTAGTTGTCCACTTAGTATTTTTTGTGCCAGTGGGTTTTCAACTTCCTGCTGCAATGCCCGCTTTAGTGGTCTCGCACCATATATAGGGTCGTAACCCGCGTCAGCGATAATCGCTAAGGCGTCATCACTAATGATTAACTCATAGTCTTTCTCGGCTAGCCTTTGCTTGAGTCCATCAATTTGAATTGATGCAATATGAGCAATGTTTTCCTTATTTAATGGGTGGAAAACAACAGACTCATCAACACGATTTAAAAATTCGGGTCTAAAATGCTGAGTAACAACTTGCATTACATTCGACTTCATTTCATCGTAGTTTTGCGAGCCAAAGCCAGCTTGAATCGCATCAGAGCCAAGGTTCGACGTCATGATTACCACTGTATTACGAAAATCTACAGTGCGACCTTGGCCATCAGTCAAGCGACCGTCATCAAGTACCTGGAGTAAGATATTGAAAACATCAGGATGTGCTTTTTCTACTTCATCAAGCAAAATAACCGAATAAGGTTTACGCCTTACTGCTTCAGTTAGGTATCCCCCCTCTTCATAGCCAACGTAGCCTGGAGGAGCACCAACTAAACGCGAAACAGAATGTTTTTCCATAAACTCAGACATATCTATTCTGACTAAGGCAGATTCTGTATCAAACAGGAATTTTGCTAAGGACTTACATAACTCTGTTTTACCCACGCCTGTAGGCCCAAGAAATAGAAAGGAACCAATGGGACGATTAGGATCTGCAAGCCCAGCTCGGCTACGACGAATTGCATTCGATACCGAATCGACAGCTTCGTTTTGACCGATGACACGCTCATGCAAAGCATCTTCCATCTGCAGTAATTTCTCACGCTCGCCTTCAAGCATTTTAGATACAGGGATCCCGGTAGCTTTGGACAACACTTCTGCTATTTCAATGTCGGTAACCTTGTTGCGAAGCAAAGTCATATCCTGCATTTCAGCTTGCGCAGCCAAATCTAACTGTTTTTCAAGTTCAGGAATGCGACCATATTGAAGTTCAGACATACGTGTTAAATCACCCGCTCGCCTCGCTACTTCAAGATCCATCCGCGCTTGCTCTAGATCAGCCTTAATATGTTGAGTACCTGCAAGTGCTGCTTTTTCAGTGTGCCAGATCTCGTTAAGCTCACCGGCTTTCGCTTCAACCTCTTTTAATTCAGAGCGCAGCACATCTAAGCGACGTAGGCTAGCTTCATCTTCCTCTTTGCTTACCGCTTGCTCTTCAAGTTTTAACTGAATTGCACGGCGCTCAAGCTTATCAAGAGATTCAGGCTTAGAGTCTATCTGTATTCTGATACTTGAAGCTGCCTCATCAATTAAATCAATGGCTTTATCAGGTAGCTTACGATCTGATATATAACGGTTAGACATACTCGCGGCGGCTACAATGGCAGGATCGGTGATCTCCACATGATGATGCAACTCATAGCGTTCTTTTAGTCCACGCAGAATAGCAATCGTATCTTCTACATTGGGCTCATCCACCAGCACCTTTTGGAAACGTCGCTCAAGCGCAGCATCCTTTTCAATGTACTGACGATATTCATCTAGGGTAGTCGCACCTACACAATGTAAGTCACCACGGGCCAATGCAGGCTTAAGCATATTGCCCGCATCCATGGCACCGTCGCCTTTACCGGCACCAACCATAGTGTGCAACTCATCAATAAAGAGGATAACTTGGCCCTCTTCCTGAGAAAGCTCATTCAGAACTGCTTTTAGACGCTCTTCAAACTCACCACGGTATTTAGCACCTGCGACTAATGCACCCATATCCAAAGATAAGACTCGTTTATTCTTTATTCCTTCAGGCACTTCATTATTAATAATGCGCTGTGCTAGCCCTTCAACAATAGCGGTTTTACCCACTCCGGGTTCACCAATCAATACCGGGTTGTTTTTACTACGACGCTGCAAAACTTGAATGGTGCGACGAATTTCATCATCCCGACCAATCACAGGATCCAACTTGCCCTGTTCGGCACGTTCTGTCAGGTCGACGGTAAACTTTTTCAATGCTTGGCGCTGATCTTCCGCATTAGGGTCATCGACATTCTGACCATTACGGATCTGATCAATTGTATTTTCCAACAGGGCTTTGTCTGCACCTGACTTTTTCAAAGCTTTGGCCAATACATCATTGCCATCCAATGCTGCTAGAACAAAGAGCTCACTAGAGATAAACTTGTCTTTACGCTTTTGTGCAAGCTTATCGCACACATTGAGAAGGCGTATTAATGCTTGAGACAGCTGAACATCTCCGCCAGTGCCTTCAACCTGAGGCAACTGCTCTAACTCTTTACTTAATAAAGAACGCAAGCTACTGACTTGAATTCCAGCTTGGGTCAATAAAGGATGAATAGAACCGCCATCTTGATTAAGCAATGCCATCATCAAATGTACGGGCTCGATAAATTGATGATCTCGACCCAATGCCAATGATTGAGCATCCGAGATAGCAATTTGGAATTTATTGGTCATACGATCTAATCGCATCATTCCTCCGGTAACTCAGTTAGGTTTGTATCAGTGCCACAAATCGTCACCCAGAATTCAATACTCTTTGAGCACTACATTTGGCTTGATACAAACAGAAAATAATAGATTTGCTCTACAAGACCGTAAAGCATGTGATAACTAAAATATGGGGGCTATTTGAACAATTTCAAGTAAGGGGTTGTGCACTGAGCCAAATAAATGAGGCCATTCTGCCGGTGATACCATCACGGCGGTAAGAGAAAAATGATTCAGCGTCAGTCACGGTGCAGCGTTTATCGGCATAGACCTTATTCACACCAAGTTTGCGCAGTCGGATCTTTGCTAGGGCATGAATATCAGCCATATACTTATCACTGCCTTCTTGCAGACATGTTTGCCTGAAACAATTTTCAGCTTCAATATCGTGGCTTATAAACTGCTGCTTTACCTCTTCCCCCACTTCAAAAGCACTGGGACCAATAGCGGGGCCAAGATAAGCGGCAAGCTCTTTTGGAGAATGGCTAAATTTATTAACAGCAACTTCTATAATCCCATCGCATAACCCTCGCCACCCAGCATGTACAGCTGCGACTTCAGTGCCATCAACATCACACAATAAAACCGGAAGACAATCTGCGGTCATCACCACACAGACCTGGCTATGGCTATGGCTATTGCAATAACTACCGTCAGCATAATGAGTTTGGCTATTATCGGCGTTAACCACCTCAATACTATGAGTTTGTTCAAGCCAAGCAGGACTTACAGGAAGATTTAATTGATGCTCAATAATCTGTCGGTTGCGATTAACATGAGCTAAGTCATCACCAACATGCGCACCGAGATTTAAACTATCGTAAGGCGGTAAACTGCTGCCACCTTGACGAGTCGAAAAAGCAAGGTTTACTCCCTTAGGAATAAACCATGCTAACTTCTCATCGACAACATCAACCATTAAATAACGGCAGGATTATCGAGGGTATCTTGACGCAGTGCTTTGGTCAGCTTAACCATGTCTTCAGGAACTGGTGCTTGCCAGCTCATAATTTCACAAGTGAAAGGATGCGCTAACTCAAGGCGTATTGCGTGCAATGCTTGACGCTTGAAGCCCATATAGGTTTCAAAAAAGTCAGGCGCGGCACCTTTAGGTGGACGCGGGCGACCAGCATAAACAGGATCACCGACCAATACATGACCGATGTAAGCCATATGCACACGAATTTGGTGTGTACGACCAGACTCTAGGCGAAGACGTAAACGGGTATGAGCTCGGAACTTCTCTGCCACACGGTAATGGGTCATAGCAGGCTTACCATTATGAACAACAGCCATATGGGTACGCTTAGTTGGATGACGATCGATAGGTTCATCGACAGTGCCGCCCGCAATAATACCGCCTTGAACAATCGCTTCATACTCACGAGTGATCTCACGAGCTTGCAGTGCTGTGACTAAGTGCGTCTGTGCTTCTACCGTTTTTGCCACAACCATCAAACCGGTCGTATCTTTATCTAAACGATGGACAATACCTGCGCGAGGTACCAATTCGATACCTGGACAATGATGCAGCAATGCATTCATCAAGGTGCCATCTTGGTTACCCGCACCTGGATGCACAACGAGCCCGGCTTGTTTATTAATAACCAATATATGGTCATCTTCATAAACAATATCTAGATCGATAGCTTCAGCTTTGGCCGATGTTTCTTCTTCCAGTGTTGCTAAGACAATGATCTCCTGACCTTCTAAAACTTTGGTTCTAGGTTTGTCAGAAACATCACCGTCAATGCTAACTGCACCGGACAGAATCCACTCTTTAATGCGTGTTCGCGAGTAATCAGGGAACAAATCAGCCAAAGTCTGGTCTAATCTTTGCCCTGTTTGTATTGATGTTATCTCGCTTTTTAGTTTAATCTCTTGAGTCATATGAACCGTACCCACGTTTCGGGGTCCAAAAATGTTTACTATCTGTTACAATCGGATTGTTTCTATTTTATCGTGAAATGGAAAAATTCTTAACTATAACTTTAAAAGAATCGAATTCAAGTATGCATAAAATTGCTAAAAGTGTTGCTGTAGTCCTAATATCGCTTGCTGTTACGGCCTGTAGTAGTAAACAGGGCGAAGACCCTGCAATGATCAAAAGTTCGCCTGAAGTGCTTTATTCTCAAGCAAGAACCTCTATGGAGCTGGGAAATTACAGCAAAGCAGTTCGTTCTTTAGAAGCTTTGGATTCCCGTTTCCCGTTTGGACCACATAAAACACAAGTCCAACTTGATTTAATATTTGCTTACTACAAGCTTGATGATCCAGCTTCTGGTATTGCTAACATCGACCGTTTCATTCGATTAAACCCAACACATAAAGACATAGATTACGTTTACTATATGCGCGGTCTAGTCAATATGCAGTCTGATCGTTACCTTTTCCACGATATGTTAAACATCGATAGATCTGATCGTGATCCTAAAGCGGCTCAAGATGCATTTAAAGATTTCGATAGACTGGTTAAGGCTTATCCAAACAGTAAGTATGCAGCAGATGCTCAAAAACGCATGCAACACTTAAAAAATAGACTGGCACTTTACTCGATCAAGGTAGCTGAATACTACATAAAAATGAATGCATGGAGTGCAGCGGCTATTCGAGCACAGCTTGTTATGGAAGGTTTTCCAGGTACACCATCAACAGAAAGAGCCTTGGAGATTATGTCTGAGGCTTATGGTGAGCTAGGACAAGATAAGCTTAAAGAGCATACACTTATGGTGATGCAAGCTAACTTCCCAGATAACAAATTGGTTGCTCAGCGCTAATTATTAACGCTGTTTTGTCACTCGTTATGATATATAAAGGCCTCTTTTGAGGCCTTTATTTTTTTATCGAAACATTTACAAATGTTGGTAAACAAAACCGCCATATAGATATTTTGTCGCTTCAGCACCTAATATCATCACCTTATCACCAGCATTCAACACGCCAGAGTTAATCAGTTTAGCTAAACTGACCCATATCGCCGCCGAACCTAAGTTGCCTAAAGATTTTGCGTCATTAATAATCCGGCTAGATTCAATAGACAACGCATCGCCAAGCAATCGATCAATATGGCCATTCGCTTGATGTGGCAATATAAAACGAAAGTCATCAAGATGATGCCCTCGCGATTGCAAAGCCGCTAAACCGAGTTCAAATAATTGACTGCCCTGCTGCCTTACCGCCTGAGTATTATGATGAAACCTTGCCATCTGCTTATTAGCGACATCGTTCGAACCTGAGTCAAGGTAGAAACCAGCCTCTTTACCCACACCTATATGGCCCAAATAGATATCAGAAATAGTGCCAATCGAACCCGCTAATTGCTCTGCAGGTGCAAGCACCACGGCTGCTGCGCCATCTCCCATCTGCACGTAGTTCACCAGCTGCTCGGTATCAATAAACTGATTATCCATATCAAAATAGACAGAACCGGTCTCACAGCCAACAATAGCCACGGGTTGTTGGTTCACAGCGCAAAAGCTAGAGGCTATCTGCAACCCGTTAGCAAAGCCAGTGCACGCTTGGCGTAACTCTAAATAAGGGCCATGGTATGACAATTTATCCGCTACCCAGGCTGCATTGGGAGGAACTTGAGTATGTGGTGTGCAAGTATGAGAGAGTAAATAGTCGAGCTCGCTTATTTCAACATCTGCAGCTAGCAGCGCACCATTGAGAGCTTGAACACTCAACTCTATACTGGTTGGTGAAGGTCTACTTGTTGCGACATTAAGATCACGACACAAATGCCTTCCCTCTATTCCCATTCGCCGTGCAATCGCTTTGGCTTTTCTTGCGGTCAACAAACCGCACTGCTGCTTTAGCTTCTCTAACAAATATTCATTATCAATATTGTCGTGAGGTAGGGCGTGATCAATCCCCTTCAATGAGAGCGAATGTTTAGCAAATTTTACCGCCATTTAGCCTCCAGCTTTCTTGTTACGCCATCTAAGCACACACCCATAGACTCAAATGCTCCCCCTTGAGTCAGCAATAGCTGCATCAAGTTACCTACCACTTGCTCATGTTGTTCAGCAAACTGGTTTGCATCAGCACCAAGCGCCATTGCATGTTTGCGGCTAACGTAAACATGTTTAGCTTCATCTTTTTTGATTAGCCCACACAACTGTGAAAATGGATGTTCCCTGCCTAAATGGCACTGTTCAAATGACTGCATAATATGGGTGACACAGGTATCTAAGATGGCAATTCTGACAAAGTGTTCGCTGTAATTTTCGACTCGCCCTAAGCTGGCATAAAAACGCTTGGCCTTTCGTTGTACTTGGATAAAACTTGTCAATTCCGTCAATTGACTTGCAACTTGTTGCAAGGCTATGTCGTGCCGATATTCATCCGCTTCGACTCCATGCAAACAGCTTAGAATGAGTTTATGTTCCGAGCCAGCTAAGCGCGCTATCTCGCTATTAAATACTAACTGCGCCGATTGCTCACCGCACAGTAATAAGGGCAGCAATCTTTCCATCGCGTCAGTCTGTTGATCAGAAAAACGGATTGGAGAGACTGTTGCCGCTTGCAACCAACTTTCGATTCGTTGGCCGTTGGCATGATCAGCCAACCCAATTGAGTGTTTGCGTCTTAATGGAAAACATCGAGGTAAATTTCGCTCAAGCATTTGACCTCCTTAGCACCCAACGCTGGTAAAGAACTGGTAACATCAACACATCAAAGCCCCAGGCGAAAAGCACGACCAAACAGGACAACAAACTCAGTTGTGCTATAGGAGCAAAGTCAGACAACAAGCCAATGGAAAAACCAAGAGCTATCGTCAGCGTGGTAAAACTGATCACCGGTAGTACCTTACTTAACCCCTGCCACATAAGCGCTATGCTGTCTTTTGAAGGTTCGCTCGGCAGTTTCAACATCAAGTGTAATGTATCGTCAACAATCACCCCCAACATCATACCGAGCACAACGGCCGCGCCTAAGCTAATAAAGCCGCCGTTAAGCTGCCACAGCGCAAATACCCACAGTAAAGGTAGGAAGTTAAGTAACAGCCCCATAAAACCAAACAGTAACGAACGCTTTAAAATACTGAGTAGAACGGCTAACGCAATCAAAGCCACGCCAAATGAAGACAGCATATTATTGGCGTTATCAATGCTTAGGTGAGCAAACAGTAAATTGCTACCAAGCGGCGGACTAACGGTAACCTGCGAAGCATTCTGCTCCAGCCAATAATTAACTTTCTTCTCGAATGCCACCAACTCCATAGCCGTCATCGGTTTTAAATACAGCGTTACTAGAGCAGCACTCTTGTTTGCGGACAGTTCACTCTGTAAATGCAGCTCGGTCACTGAGTTATTAGCCAGCAATTGATGAAACTGACTTTGCCCAATCCCGGTACTTCTTATCCAATCACCTAAGTGCTGCACTTTATTCACTTCAGCCTGAGCTTTTAAAAAGCGAGCAAACTTATAAATAAAGCTCAGTTCAACCTTATCAACCTGTTCACCTGAAACACTTGCAACAACATAATGTTGCAAGTTAATGCCAGCAAAATACTGGCGCATTTTTTGACTGGAAACGGTAAAAGGGTTGTCTTCATTAAAGTAGCTTAATGGGTCGTCATTTAAGGTCAATTTAGAGACACTAAATGTGGCAATAATGCTGATAAGCACAATCCCCAACATAACCGCATTGGGTCTTTTTACATTATATTTAGCTAAGCCTATGACAGTGGTAAATAAACGGATTGGTTGAGACTTTGCAACTGAGAACTTGGCAAAATAAATAAGCGTAGTAAGGCTCAGTAAATAGTTACAGAACACAGCAAAAGCCACCAGCAATCCAAAGCTTTGAATTGGAGGTGACGGACTAAAAGTTAATAAACAGAAACCAAATATGGTGGTGACCGTTGAGTAGAAAAGTGGTGCTTGATTAACACCAACGGTTTCAGTTAACGCTTGTTCATTCGACAAGCCATTATTCACTGCCCTACGCCAACCAAAATACAGGTGCGATGCATAGGCAAGCGCTAACGTCACAATGATCACCGGCACAAAAGCGCTAATTGCAGCCAAGGTGAGCTTCAACCATGCTGCAACGCCGACCGTCAAAACAAGTGCGATTAAGCTATTAAGGCACAGCGCTGCTATCCACACTGTCTGCCTAATAAATAGAGCCGCCATAACAAAAATGACCAGTAATAAAGAGGGAGCAAACCAAGTAAGGTCATGGCGCAATACTTTGGCATATTGCCAATTTAAGGCATGAGTGCCATTGAGGTAACTTTCAACCTTCAATGGTTGCCAGAACTGTTGTGATTGAAGCTTGATGTTATCTAACGTATCGATGAGCCATAAGCTGCGTGTTTTAAATTGCGACGCCTTAGACTCATCTAACTGAAACTGGAGCAATATTGCATGGCCGTCATTCGACAAAACAGAATCGAGGCGAGGATGCTTTTTATAGGACAAGATTTTATTGGCTTGGGCGCTACCTTGCACAAATTGATTATAACCCTGCACACTGATGATATCTGACTGTTTATCAATTTGAGAGACAAAGGCTAACAAGGACTGGTTAAGCTCTCCGTCACGCCAGTCCTGTTTGCTCTCAAGCAATAACCACAGCTGATCATGACGCTCGAAGTTATCACCCATGTTATTAAAAGCGATAAAGCGTGAGTCCTCAGGAGAGAAATAATCACTAAAATCGACATCGAGGTTCAACCTATGTAGTCCTAACAATGAAAGCAGCAGCAGAAAAGCAATAACTACGAATAGCACTACTGGATAACGTTGAATTTTCCAAACTGTCTGACTATGCAACTAGCTTCACCCTCACTGATATTTTAGTTATAAAACACTAGACCGTGTAACTCACGATTATATTCACAGTTTTATAACAAATAGTAGTTCAATGGCTAAAGCTATAGAACTGACAAACAAATTGCTCAGTTGTGCAGCTAAACGCTGCATTATTCAACGCACAGCTAAAAAATAGTGATATTTAGCAGAAATTGGTTGACTCAAATCGGTAAAAGCCTTTTAATAGCGCCCGTTGCCCGAATAGCTCAGTCGGTAGAGCAGAGGATTGAAAATCCTCGTGTCCCTGGTTCGATTCCGGGTTCGGGCACCAATATTTAGTTTAGGTGTTGCAACATCTAAACATTAAGCTGAGGCAATCTAAGACCTTAAGCTTACAAAAAACCTCGCCTAGCGAGGTTTTTTTGTATCTGGGATTTAAAATCCTACAGCCTCCACTCTTTAGCTAAATTGCATCAACAAAAAAGCCAGTCTGGTTAAGACTGGCTTTTAAACTATTTGCAGACGCTATAAGCTTATAGCGCGCTATAGCTCACGCTGAAAAATAGCTCTCTGCCTGGGCTGTTGTAATTAGTCACCGACACAATGTCTTCATCGAAAACATTATTAGCTTTTAAGCGTAGTTGCCAACTATCAGAGACTTGATAACCAACACCTAAATCTAACTGATGATAAGCATCTAGATACTGCTTATATCCAGCATAGCGTTTACCTTGATAATGATAATTAGCCAGTAGTTCAAAGTCATTCCAACGGTAGCTTAGCGAGTAATTCACTTCATTTTCGCTGCGGCCGGTTAACTTTTCTTCAGTCGCTTTATCTTCAGTATCTAGGTAGGTATAAGCCAATTGATGTTCTAAACCAAATAAGGAAAATTTAGTAAAGAATTCCGCACCTAAGATCTTTGCATCATCGATATTGCTAGGTTTAGAGATATCCCAGCCATTACCATCAACTTCACCCGTTTTTTCCCAGCCAATCAAGTTTTTAATATCGTTTCTAAATAGACTAATATAAGCCTGCACATCGTTGTGTTGATAATTCAGCGTAACATCATAGTTTTCAGATGTTTCAGATAGAAGAGCGGGGTTGCCTAAGTTTGGATAATACAGGTCGTTGAATGTTGGTGCTTTAAATGCTGTTCCTGTAGTTACAGCTAGACGCCACTGCTCATCAAACTGATAGGCAAGCCCTAAGTTATAGGTTGTTTCACTGTCGACATTCTTAACGTCATCATAGCGAACGGCAATTTCAGCAAGCAATTTATCCCACTGCTTTTCTGCAAGTAAATAAACGCCGACCAAATCTCTATCAGTTTGGGCATAATCTCCAATTATAGCTTCATTCGACCAATCAATGCCACCGCTAAGGTTTAGGTCGTTACCAACTAAATACTGATTACTCCAGTTAACTTGCTTACGCTTAGTTTCAAATTCACTCACATTTACAGCTACGCTACCGCCGCGGAAATAGTCGTTATAATCACGAGACTGGCTTATAGTCAACTTACTGTTAAAATGCTCAGTACTGTATTGAGTACCTAAAGTCCAAAGGTAATTAGCGAATTCAAACTCATCGTTGCCACCAGAACCATAGATGTCATCGTATTGAGTATTCCCCTTATCGTACTGACCATTCCAAAGTGCCTGCCATTGTTCATTTAACGATTGTGAACCTTTAACAGATAGCGATGTACGATCATAACCGTCAGCATCATTTTCTGCTTCAGCGCCATTGTAGACATCGTAGCCATTTGAACGATCATGGTTGATAGCTAGCGTACTGCTGCCTTGTCCATGCTCCAGACCAATACCAGCAGAACCACGAACATAATCATTGCTACCGTATTCAGCGCCAACATACCATTCATCTGATTTTAGCTGGCGAGTAAATATTTGAATCACACCACCAATAGCATCACTACCCCATACCGATGCTCTAGGGCCTTTTAGCACTTCTATTCGCTCAATATTCTCAGGAGAGATAGTACTTAAGTTTGCAGTACCCAATGTTGCAGAACCGATTTTCACACCATCGACAATGATTAAAGCATGGTCACTACTGGTTCCGCGGATACTTACAGAAGAAGCTTGCGCAGCACCGCCATTACGAGTGACGCTTACACCAGGCAGATTTTCTAACACGTCGGCAATTGACTTCGGATTAAGCCGTTCAATCTCGCTGCGTTCAATAGTATTAATAACGGTAAGCTGTTGTTCAGTGCTTCTATCAAAACGGGTACCGGTTACGGTGATGGTTTCGATAGTCACGTCTTGATTGGATTCTGCTGCCACTGTTGGCAATACAGTTAAGCTGAATACGCCGCTGATAAGCAACGCAATTTTAGATGGTTTAGTACCCATTTACCCTTGACTCCTAAAGGAAAACGGAGCAAATGTGTCACGGCACAGTAAAATAAATAGCGCATAGTGCCTTCGCTACATTTACCGGTTGCCGCACTTCGAGATCTGCCCGCCGAAATCATCGAAATCACTTTACGGGCCGGTCTCCGGACTTAGGCTCTATATTGATGAAGTCATCAATATGCGACAACAAGCTTTAAAGCGCTTGTGTCTCACCATTCACCGTTGCGGGGGCAGTGTCAGAATTTAACTGACTTCCCGATTATCCTCAGCCAACAAGCAAGTTGAAAGCAGAGGCACCAATAAAGTTGACTAGTTAGTTATTTTTTATCGTTGTTACGCTGCGGTATGTTGAGGTTACCGCTTTGTGCGCGCATTATAGACGTCTATATGGTTAAAAGTCTAACTAATCAAAGAGCAGATTTGTTCTAGCTTAGATTGTAATGACTAGACTTATCGCTATAAACAGAAAGAATGAGATAAAACCTAGCAGCTAATCCTTTAGGGTCTGTTGATCTTTAGAGCTTAGTTTTTGTTCGATTCTTTACCGTAAGGAATAATGCTTCTAGTACAAGGCTTGAGCGATGACGCTCTACCAGCTAAGTGAAGGGCACATCACGCATTCTAGTCATAATAGAATAGAAGCAATGAAACGGATCCAAAGGACAGCATTCCTTGGCCATTTTTTCTGCGTTAAAGGCTCTTGTGGAGAGTGACTACACGACATAGCCTCTGCCTTGCCAAAATGGCCAATAAATTACTCCAAAAACAACCATGAAAGAGCAGCAGACCCTAGTCTTGTTTCGCAATATGGGCAGGAAAAACCAGTATAAAAGCCTTTTTAGCAGCGCTATGCCAATTGCTGCTGAAGATTTAGCTAGCACCCATATTACTCAAAAAAAACCAGTATCAGACCACTGATGTTTTAATTTAAATTAAACGGGCTGGCCGCAGACATAAACTCACGATAGTTTTTCTTTTCAACCAGAGTGCTGATGGTATTAAATTCATTACTTCGCAAAGACTTATGGATAAGATACAAATCCTTCTCTCCGCTAATAGCAGTATAAAAACCAATCTCACTTAGGCGCTGAGGCTCTTTATAAAAATTGATTTCAAGTCCATTTAGATGGGTGTTTGGCATTCGGGTACAACCAATGATGGCACTAGCAGTTTGATGACCATTAATAAATTCATTATCAACGCGTTCATATATCACCTCACCACTGCAGTTATCTCGATAGGTAGCAACCATAGTATCAAGGAAATCATCCGGTTTAATATTAACTGCCATTCCCTCAAAACCTTGAATGCATACCATTGAAGACCAATTATTTAGGCCTTCAACTTGAGGTAAAAACTCAGCAGAAAACATCCCATCTTCTCGTTGTGTGTAGGCTAGTTTCCAGTCATTGGGAAGGAAAAAACTTAATTTCTGGCTAAAAATAGACAGTTGCATAGGCGACTTATCAATCGAGCTCTCTGTCGTTTCTGATGCATACGCCCCCATTGAAAAATGACAGCATAAAAGTACTGAACAGATTACCCAGCGTGACGGCTGACTTGCTTTCATACCTTTACAATCCTTGTTTAGGGTATTTATGTTTAACAGATTGTATCGTTACAGCAGCAAAAGGCATAGATAAAAAATCCCTCCTAAGGATACAGCCAGCTTTTAGCGAACCAATAGTGAATCTATTCAACCGCATACTTGAAACGCCACCACTCATTATCATTTAATTAACATAAGGGCTTGCACATTATGATTACATTTGTAATCATAATTAAAAATTACAACTGTAATCAATAGTTATCATCAGTGAAATAATAGCTATTGACGAGATAATCATCATGAAAGAGATAAGTAATGCTGAGCTCAATGTACTCAATGTGCTTTGGCAAAAATCGCCAATAAGTGCCAGCGAAGTTGTAGCCCAGTTAAGTAAGAATACTGACTGGCACGAGAAAACAGTTAAAACGCTGCTTAATAGACTTGTTAAAAAGCAAGCTATCGGTTTTGAAAAGCAGGGTCGTAGTTACTTATATCATCCACTCATTGCTCAAAGTGATTATCAACTGAAAGAGAGTGAATCTTTTATCGAAAGACTCTTCTCTGGTCGGGTTGCTCCTTTAGTTGCAGGCTTTGCTCGCGAAAACAAGCTAAGCGCAAAAGATGTTGAAGAGTTACAACAACTGATTGATACCTGGCAAGAGGAAAATAAGTCATGAGCCTTTGGTTACTGCAGCAAACTCTGTTATTAAGCCTTATTTGCAGCATACTATTACTTGGCCATAGCAGATTACAGAAACACTTTGGTGCACACAAAACCTATACTTTGTGGATGTTATTACCGCTACTTTTGTTGAGCTCTATATTAGTCAACTATGTTCCTACGCAACTATTTCCCGTGCAA
Organism: Shewanella sp. 10N.286.45.A1; assembly: GCF_041470405.1. NCBI lineage: Bacteria > Pseudomonadati > Pseudomonadota > Gammaproteobacteria > Alteromonadales > Shewanellaceae > Shewanella > Shewanella sp. 10N.286.45.A1. Next base: position 6,960 of record NZ_JBFRMK010000043.1, on the reverse strand, counting down.
TCTAATCAGATTGCTTATTACAGTGTTCAGGCTGGCAAAGCCATAAAGCAAAGTGAATCATCTTGGTACAGCCAAGCACTAACCGTCATCTGGCTTATAGGTTTAAGCACAATGTCACTGGCATTGTGGTTGCAAGGCGCTTACCTACGCACATTGCTACAGACAGCTAAAAAGGTAGAAGGTTTAGCTTCCTACCTAGCAACATACAGCCATGAAAAGGTTCACTCTCCTATGCTCGTTGGGGTTATTCACCCCAAGATTATTCTACCTACTGGGTTTGTAAATCTAAGTCCCTTACAGCAGCGTGCCATTATTGAGCACGAACAATACCATCACCAAAGATTAGATCTGAGTTGTAATCTTTTAGCCTACGGGATCTTAGCTGTATTTTGGTTTAACCCTTTGTTTTGGATAGCATATAGACGTTTTAGGAATGATCAGGAGTTAGCCTGTGATGCTAAGGTAACTGCCACTCTCGATACTGCAGAGAAAATAGTTTACAGCAAACTGTTACTCGCATACTCACAACAAGCTAGTCACGGCTTGTTACACACACACTATGGAAACAAACACATACTCAAGGAGCGTATAATGCAAATGAGAACTCATCAACAAGGCCAAAGTGGCTTAGCCGTTATTGGGCTGACTGTGGCACTGGGCTTAAGCAGCCTTTTACTTAACCAGCAAGTGTTAGCTGGAGACGATAAAAATCCTGAAATCCATCCAGTTATCAGAATTGAACCCGCCTATCCTGCTGCGGCAGTAGAAGCCAATCAAAATGGATTTGTAGTAATGCAATTTGATATCGCTCCCACAGGCGAAGTGAACAATGTTGAAGTGATCAAGTCATCGCCAACTGCAGTATTTGATGCATCAGCCATTAAAGCCTTAAAGCAGTGGCGTTATAGCGAATCTAAAACTGGCGCAAAAGGCTCGTTAGTACAGCTTGATTTTGTTGTTGAAGCACCAGTGAGTGACATTGAAAAAGTTAAAGTGACCTCAAAATAAGTAGACCAACCTGTCAGTAGTTATAGCAAATAGGAAAGAGCTGTAGATATTGAACAGGCAGACTTTACGATACGAGATAAACACCAGGAATGCTGCGTTTATCAACAAAGAGCCTAGATGCTCTTTTTGTCGTTACAAAAAGCCATAAAAAAACCCGGTGCAACACCAGGTTTTAATTTAACAAAAAACTTACCACTAACCGTTATCGACGCTTAAGTATACTCACGTTCAATACGCTCAGCATTTTCTCTGTGTCATCCCAACCGATACATGCATCGGTAACGCTCTGGCCATAACATAGCGATTGTCCTTCAACAGGATCCTGACGACCTTCAACTAAGTTACTCTCAACCATAACGCCAAATATCGATGTTTCACCAGCACTCAATTGGCCCGCAACATCATCGGCAACAGACATCTGTAGTGCAAACTGTTTGCGGCTATTAGCATGGCTAAAATCAATCATAATGTTATTCGCAAGCCCGGCTTTATCAAGTTGCTGGTTGATCTCTGCCACGTGTGCTGCACTGTAATTAGGCTCTTTACCACCACGTAAGATGATATGGCAATCAGGATTACCTTTGGTTTCAACAATCGCTGAATGGCCAAATTTAGTCACCGATAGGAAATGGTGTGGCGCACTGGCTGCACCAATGGCATCAATGGCCACTTTGATGGTGCCATCAGTACCATTTTTAAAGCCTACAGGGCTTGAAAGGCCAGAAGCTAGCTCTCTATGTACCTGCGACTCAGTAGTACGTGCGCCAATGGCTCCCCAGCACATTAAGTCAGCAACATATTGCGGCGTGATCATATCTAGAAACTCACCAGCCGTAGGTAAGCCCATATCATTAAGATCTAGCAACAGCTTGCGAGCAGTGCGTAAACCATCATTGAGCTTAAAGCTGTTGTCCATATACGGATCGTTAATCAAGCCCTTCCAACCAACCGTAGTACGTGGCTTTTCAAAGTAGACTCGCATAACGATCTCTAATTGATCTTTGTACTTTTTACGCAGCTCAACAAGACGTTTACCGTACTCAACAGCTGCAATAGGGTCATGGATAGAGCAAGGGCCGATAACCACTAAAAGGCGATCATCTTTTTTTGCTAAGATATTATGAATGCTTTCACGCGCATTAAATACGGTCGCTGATGCGTTCTCTGTTGCCGGAAATCGCTCCAAAATGGCAATTGGAGGTAACAACTCTTTAATCTTATTAATTCGAACATCATCATTTTGGTAATACATGGTAATACTGCGCTCCGTCTAGCGTGTGAATTCTTATCTCTCGATTGCGATACTGCGTTCAATTTATCCAGTATCTCCTCACATTGCAATCAAGTAATTAAAAATCACATAAAATAAATTTAACTGCATATTTCTAAACAATAATTTAAAAAAACTTTCACTGTATTTATTCTATATAGAGCCAATTAATTCCCACTAAACATCCTATAATGCTTTCAACAAACTAATAACGTGCTCAAATACCGTCATGCACAAGTATATTAAATGTTATCAGTAGTTATGAGCGCGGCAGCCCTTCCTGCTGTAAAAATCAACGAAAGCACTGTTATGGTGATTATGTTATTGGAGGGCGACAGAAGTTATCCTATAAAAGATAAGCATGAGCTATCACTCACATCAATAAAAATCGACGCCACTAGCAGGCAGCTAATGACTTCTCATTGCTTGCAGCTTTGATTGATAGCGATGCTTGTTGTTTGAGTCATTGGTTAATGATAATGCTTTCTCCATATTGACTTCAGCTTTGCGTTCATCGCCCGTAGCCCAATATGTTCTAGAAAGACCAAAATAGAATTCATGGCGGTAATCGGCCTTATCAATCGCTTTTTTATACCAGTTTAACGCTAGCTTATATTCTTTATCGAAGTATGCCTGCTGCGCCATGCTGTAGTAATAATAAGGATTATGGATCCGAGCGAGCTCCATGACTTTGTGTACATCAGCCCACTCATCAAGCCTATTTTGCTCTCCAAGTATAATGGCATAGTTATAGAGCGCATTCATATCATCGGGATCAATGGTTAACGCTAATTTATACAAAGCCTCAGCCTCTTCAACGAGCCCTTTATATCGATATAACACAGCTAGCGTATTAATCGCTGGCAAGAATTGATTATCCTGCTGCAAACTGAGTTTTAACAAACCATACGCTTTATCATATTGCCCCTTAACCAAAGCTTCGGCAGCAACATTATTGTAATACATTGAGGCCACCATCGACTGACTTACCCGCCGCTTGTCATAGCCTTGCATCGCTCGCTCTGGTAAAAAATCGATTTGAATTGCGCCAGTGGAAAAGTTAATGCTATTACGCTGCTCTTGCGGCAATAGCTTAAGGTTAATGTGACCATTTACAAGATAGAAGCCTCCTTGTTTATCCCAAACAGGTGGAACATCAATCTCTTGGAATTGAACAGTTACATCTAGCTCATCGGCTATTGCGGCGGTTAATAACACTAGGGATAAACAGTTACCTTCTCTGTCATTAAAGGTTTCACTGGCAGAGCGGGTTAAGTTATCGGCATAACGAAACCCACCATCTTGAGCGTCAATATAATTTGCCAACCACTGATGAACCATGGTGCTGCTAATAGCAGACAGTTTGGAGCGATTAAAGTCCCTACGAACGCTTTCAAGGTCGTCATCTGATAAATAAAATAGTCTGTCAGCAACAGGAAGGTCTACTACCGCCTTAAAGTGTTCATCATGGTAATAGCTTTCAAGCGCATACTGTTTGCTTGGTTCCGAGGTCGAACTACACGCTTGTAGTAACAGAAGTAGAAAAGATAACAAGGTTATAGAAACACTCTTCATAACGCTCTCAACACAATAAACCTTACCTATAAGCATAGTAGGTATGGCTTACTCTCTTTGCTAAAAACGTTACAAATCGTAAATCAGAAGTATTAACTCATTAGTCAATAAATCAAAGTCTATCACTGCGGTGTTGACGGAGACGGCTTATCTATCTCTATATAAAGTTGTTTATCTTGGTAACGATAAGGCCGATAAAATTGAGCACCACAGGTAAAGTGGCGATAGGGAACCGTAATAGGCAAACAACCTATGGGCAGTGCCTGTAGGATCTGGATTTGACGTTGAAACCTAAGTGCTTGTTGCCAATCATGCTCTAAAAGTACTTGGTCACGAACAGCAAAAGCATCAAATGGTTCACTGGATTTACGCACCACCACTTGACCAGATACTGCGCTAAAGCTACTAAAGCATAACAATAATAAACCGGTATTTATGATTTTTTTCATTAATCCATCACCAAGTAATACCTAAGATAACGTTAACTCCATCCTATACTTAACACTCGTGCAAATCCATTGGCCTTATGTCATTCCCCCCTTTTTATCACCTGTAACAAACTGGTTCTCGGCACTTCGAGTAAACATTTCCCATAAAAAAGCAGAGCCGAAGCTCTGCTGTTTTCATGTGGTAAAGCTCTAACTACCACTTTTAACCGATACAAACTCTGGGTAAGCGTCAATTCCACAATCTGATGCATCCATACCGTTATACTCTTCCTCTTCAGTAACACGGATCCCCATGGTTGCTTTAAGACCAAGCCAAACAACAGTAGAAGCGATAAACACCCAGCCAAATATCACTGCTGCGCCATAAAGCTGAGTGATAAAAGAGGCGTCCGCATTAGATATAGGTACTAACATTAAGCCTAGTAGTCCTGCGACACCATGCACCGAAATAGCCCCAACAGGGTCGTCAATCTGTACTCGGTCAAACGCCACAATAGAAAACACCACCACACCGCCAGCCACAATGCCTATTACGCCCGCCATGGCTAATGATGGCGATAGTGGGTCAGCCGTTATCGCCACAAGGCCCGCCAAAGCACCATTTAAGATCATGGTCAAATCTGCTTTCCCCCAGATGAGTCGACAAACAATTAGCGCAGAGAGAGCACCAAACGCCGCAGCTGAGTTGGTGTTAACAAAAATCTTTGCCACCGCACTCGCATTTTCAGCATCAGATACCAATAACTGCGAGCCACCATTGAAACCAAACCAGCCCATCCATAAGATAAACATGCCTAAGGTAGCCATAGGTAAGTTTGAGCCGGGTATAGGGTTTACCTGCCCATTTGCACCATATTTACCTTTTCGAGCCCCAAGTAACAATACCCCAGAAATAGCGGCTGCAGCACCAGCCATATGCACGATGCCACTTCCTGCAAAATCAACAAAGCCCGCTTCTGATAAGAAGCCACCGCCCCATGTCCAGTACCCTTCAACAGGGTAAATAACCGCTGTCATAAACACTGAAAATGCTAAGAATGCCCATAGTTTCATGCGCTCAGCAACCGCACCAGATACGATTGACATAGCCGTTGCCACAAATACTACCTGGAAGAAAAAGTCAGATTCAAGCGCATGGTCTGCCCCGTCCGCTTGTGAACCAATTAATGAACCAAATGAAGGTAGCCATCCACCCTCGCTGTTATCTACATACATAATGTTGTAACCCACAATGAGATACATTACACATGCAATTGAATATAAGCAGACGTTCTTAGTTAGGATTTCAGTGGTGTTTTTTGAGCGAACAAGTCCCGCTTCTAACATGGCAAAACCTGCCGCCATCCACATCACTAGCGCACCGGAGATCAAAAAATAAAAAGTATCCAGAGCAAAACGTAGCTCTGTTACGGTTAACCCAAGTTTCGTTAAATCGTCCATTTCCCCTACCCCTTTAAAGTGCTTCGTTATCGAGTTCGCCAGTTCTTATTCTGGTTGCTTGCTCTAAGTTGGTAACAAAAATTTTGCCATCACCAATCTTGCCTGTTCGAGCCGCTCCGGTAATCGCTTCCACTAGCATCTCGACATTTTCTGCTTTAGTTGCTATTTCAAGTTTTACTTTCGGCAAAAAATCAACTTGATACTCAGCACCTCGATAAAGCTCGGTATGACCTTTTTGACGACCAAAACCTTTAACTTCAGTAACGGTCATCCCCTCAATACCAACATTGGCGATAGCTTCTCTTACATCATCTAACTTAAACGGCTTAATAATGGCACTGACCAATTTCATGGCTATCTCCCTGAAGACTGTTTTTAATTCTGATAAAGACAATTCAAGCATTAGGCCAAAATTACAAAATGATTAAAAACAAACAGATAGACAAATAAGGTCATAAACTAGGGAATATAAATGCACCATTGAAGTGCATTTATGCAGCGGCTGCACTGCCATAAGGCAAAGTCATTACGGCTTAGACTTATCGCCTATTGGCTACAACACTGATTTGAGTTGTACTAGTGCAAATAATCCACAAGTACCAAGGACCTTGAATGTTGAAACCTGAAGATTGCGTATTAGTTGTTGTGGACGTGCAAGGGCAACTTGCCCGAGTGATGCATCAGAGTGAAGCGCTACACCAAAAACTGACGATTTTGATTAAAGGGGTACAGCTATTCGACATACCTATTTTATGGCTAGAGCAACTACCGGATAAACTTGGTGCAACAACAGACGTGTTAGCCACCGAGTTGATACAAACCACTGAGCCAATTGCAAAGCAGCACTTTAGTGGCTGGCAATGCCCTAAATTCAGAGCAAAGCTATCAGCGATGGGACAAAAACATATATTGGTAGCAGGTATAGAAACTCATGTTTGTGTCTACCAGACCTGTATGGATCTTCTCGATAATGCTTACCCTACACACTTAATTGTCGATGCCATGTCTTCGAGAACACCGGAGAATAAACAGTTAGGGATAGAGATGATGCAGGAACATGGTGCGTTAAAAACAAATGTTGAGTCATTACTATTCGAACTGCAACATGAGGCGATAGGCGAGCGCTTTAAAGCATTACTGACATTGATTAAATAACGACTCTAACATAAAGAGTTAAGCATAAAAAAAGCCCTCATAATGAGGTAATGCCGATCATTT
>NZ_JBFRMK010000042.1:0-32484 GCF_041470405.1 Shewanella sp. 10N.286.45.A1 | reverse complement strand
CTAAATGATCGGCATTACGACCATTGGTCGCGTTTTTTTATGCTGATTTGGTATTAGTCGAGCACTTTTTTTAGTTTAAACCAGTAATGTGCAGACAATGTTAGGCTCCGAGCCAGCATGAATGCACTCATTGCGGCCCATAGGGCATGATTCCCCAATGTTTGCAGTGCATACCAGGTGGGAAAGAACACTGCAAAGGTAGCGATAATCATGCTGTTGCGCATTATTTTGCCTTGCGCAGCACCGATATAGACACCATCAAAAAGATAAGAACCAAACGCCAACAGTGGCAAAAATATCAGCCAAATAAGGTAGTCATTAGCAACCTGTTGCACCTGTGAAATACTGGTGAGCGTGCTAATAATATAACTGCCAGCGCCAGCAAAAAAGAGTGTAAAAGCGATTGCTGCGATTGCTGACCACGCCCAAGCTAGTGCGACTGACTCCCTCATTAGGCGACTGTCTTTACGGCCATAAGCCCTGCCAACTTCGGCTTCTGCATAGTAAGCAATACCATCGAGTGCATAAGAGATAAGCAATAGTAAGTTTAACAGTACGGCATTGGCCGCCACCGTATTATCACCAAGGCTAGCACCGTAAAAAGTCATAAAGGCAAAAGAGAGTTGTAAGCATAAACTGCGCACAAAAATATCGGTATTGAGGCTAATAAGCTTGCGATAACTTTGCAGTGTCAGTTGCTTGCAAATCGTCAGTAGATGAAAATCGCCTAAACGATTAAGTTGACGTTTAACCAGTGTTAGTGCAACCGCAAAACCAGCCATATCGGCAAATACAGATGCCAGTGCAGCACCACGAACGCCCCAATCTAAGCCAATGACAAACAGTACATCTAAAATAATATTGACCAGATTGGCTATAATTAGCTGCCACATCGCGGCCTTTGGTTGTTGCCTGCCGAGTAACCAGCCAAGCATGACTAGATTTAACAGAGCGAATGGGGTTGACCAGATCCGTACTTGGAAATACTCACGGCAATAGCGTTCGACCTCAACACTGGCATCGGACATTGCCATGGCGAGATTGACGATTGGCAACTGCAATAATACAGCGGCAAGCCCGAAGATTAACGCTAGACTTCCTGCTTGAACGAGCAAGCGATATTGCTGTTGGGTGTCATTTGCACCGTAGGCTTGGGCAACTAATCCCGTGGTTGCCATGCGTAAAAATCCAAGTAACCATATAATTAAGGTTATAATCGTTGACCCAACAGCCACACCGCCTAAATAATAGGCATTACTGAGATGGCCGACGACCGCCGTGTCGACGAGACCAAGTAGCGGCACAGTAATATTCGACAAGATCATTGGTAATGCCAATGCGAGAAGCTGTCGATTCTTTTGTTGGTTTAACAGTATGGCAATCATTATAGAGGTCTAATATTTATGGTTAAAAACGTGTTACTAGCGCTATTGGCGCTGACGGGTTTTTCAGTGCAAGCGGCGGTGATTCTGCAATATCACCATGTATCTGATACCACTCCAGCTATTACCAGCGTGACGCCTGCCCAATTTAAAGAGCAGATGCAGTACTTAGCTGAAAATAATTTTAATGTTGTGCCACTGTCTAAAGTGGTGGAATCAATAAAGGCAAAGCAGCATCTACCTGCTAAAACGATAGCGATCACCTTTGACGATGGTTATCGCAGTATTGCTAACACCGCGCATCCTATCTTAAAGCAATACAAATTTCCCTACACGCTTTTTGTCTCGGTGGAGCCAATACAGAAGAAGTATGGTGAGATGATGAGCTGGCAGCAACTTATCACGCTCTCTGAAGAGGGCGCTGAAATCGCCAACCATACTTGGGGGCATGAGCACCTGATCCGTATGGAAAAAGGAGAGAGTGAGCAGCAGTGGTTAACCCGTATTGAGAACAATATTTTACGCACGGAATCAGAGATTGCCAAAGCGACTGGCCAAAACCACAAAATGTTGGCCTACCCCTATGGTGAATACAATCAACAGATCGAAGATATGCTGACTAAGCATGGCTTTATCGCTTTTGGTCAGCAATCCGGGGCAGCTGGACCACACTCACCTTTAACTGCCTTACCCAGGTTTCCGGTTGCGGGAGCTTACGCCGATCTTGATAGTTTGAAGGTCAAGCTACATAGCCTTAATATGCCTGTGATTGAGCAGACTCATAGCGACCCACAGTTGCAGTTTGGTCAGTGGCGACCAGAGATCAAAGTGAAGTTGGACATGTCTGACATCAATGCCTCACAGCTGATGTGCTTTATCCAAGGGCAGGGTGCTAAAAAGCCTAATTGGATCAGTGCCGATGAATTTACTATCCGCGCAGAACTTGACTTACCAGCAGGACGTTCACGTTATAACTGTACGGCACCGAGTAAACATCAAGGTGGTTACTACTGGTTTTCGCAGCCTTGGGTACGCCCTAAAGATAATGGTGAGTGGATCGCTGAGTAACTTGATAATAAGTAATGCAATGGTCATAAAAGCTGAGCATATGTATCTTCAAGATTTGTTAACTAATCAGTGTTTGATTGTATCGCCACAATGGCGGTACATTCTGCGAGTCCAGCAAACAGTAAACTTGATATAAAAATAGCTGACGATGGTAGAAAACTAGATATTTTTTTATTTAACTTAGTGTACCTTTCTAAGCTGATGTCGCCATGGGCCAGGAAGATACAACCTTGAAGGCTTGCTTCCGCTACCGACTGCAAGTAATTAAACAGCTCTTGATGGTTATCAAATGCAATAAGTTGCGAACTGGAAGAGGCAAGATGTCGTACATCTACAACGTCTAAATTATCAGGCATTTCGTTAGAATCTAACTTAGCTTTTAAGTTAAGCATTACATTGTAGATTGCCTTAGAGTCATTTGAAGTAGTATCCATTACCGCAATCGCGCAGTTTTCAACGGTACAAGCCTTTTCAATCATTAGTGATTGTGCTGCTGAAGCGCCGTGAACTAGCAATAGGTCCAATTGCTTGGCTAAGAGTGCTTCCTCAGTCAAGCTGTCGACAGGCATGTAATGCTCTGTGTTGGCAAAATAATTCTTTGAGCTTATAGCTGGTGTCGCGATTCCAACTCTGACTTCTTCCATTTCAACCGCAGGTTCAAACATAGACGTTCTTTTTATAAGGTGACCATTGAGGGAATACTATACTAATTTCACTAAGTGTTTGACTCGTTCATAGCGCCTCAGATTTTTCAATTCAAGGCGCATTGGTAAATAAATGGTCAATCTTTTAGTACAGTTGGTATTTAATGCTGCATATTGCAATGATTACTTAGCCATTTTTATACTTCTCAATCAGGGCATTCACATCGTGAATCAGCGCACTATTTTTGATTTGCGGCAGCTTACCTGGCGTATCCGATTTGGGTTTGATAATAGCGACTTTCTCACCGTGTGGTGAAACCAGTGCAAACGAAGCACTGTGATCGACCTGATAATCCTCTCCATCACCCACCATGGCGTAAACAAAGCCAAGGCTACGAGTTATCGGGTATAACTGCTTATGTTCAGCGGTGACGGCAACGAACTCAGGGTTAAAGAAGTTAGCGTAATTAAGTAAGGTATCGGTTGAATCTCGCTGTGGATCAACCGATAGGAAGATAACCTGTAAATCAGCATTTTTTGATAGTGACGGATAGGCTGCTGTGAGTTTACCCATGGTCGTTGGACAAACATCTGGGCAGGAAGTGTAGCCAATAAAAAACAGGCTCCACTTTCCAGTCAGGTTGTCATTGGTAAATGCTTGTCCATGCTGATCTGTTAAAGAAAATGGAGCAATGGCTTGGGGAGCCGGAAACTCAAAACTTGTCTGCAGTTGCAGCTCTTTTGGTTGGCTAAACTGTATTGCTACCCAAGCGCCGGCTGAGGCCAGAATTATCGCTGCTATTATCCATGACAACTTCATTATAGTTTCCTCTCTTTAAGTCGGTATTAGACCCATAAATAATGGTCAACCAAGAGCGCAATAAACAGCAGCATCAGGTGATAGATAGAGAACTTAAATACGTTCATCGCGAGACCTGGCGTTTCATGAAACTTAAGCTGCCATGCTTTATAGATAAAGCCTGCGCTTAATAGCGTCGAGCTGACTAGATATACCGGGCCACACATGCCAACGAGGACTGGCAGCAAGCAAGCGATAGCGAGCAAAATGGTGTAAAGAAAAATACAGGTTTTAGTAAATTCAACACCGTGGGTAACTGGTAACATGGGGATGTCGACCTTGGCGTACTCGGCTTTGCGGTGAATTGCTAACGCCCAAAAATGCGGTGGAGTCCAAGCAAAAATGATTATCACCAACAGTAGCGCATTGCCATGAAACTCGCCGGTGACTGAAGTCCAACCCAGTAGTGGTGGCATCGCTCCAGCAAGCCCGCCAACCACAATATTTTGTGGCGTTGCGCGTTTTAAGTAGGCGGTGTAAACCACGGCATAACCGATGAGGCTAGCAAAAGTGAGCCATGCAGTTAATGGATTGACTAAAGCATAGAGAATCACAAAACCCAATATCCCAATACCAAAAGAGAAGATCAGTGCTTTGGTGATAGACACTTTGCCTTTGGGTAGCGGACGGTTATAGGTTCTTGCCATCAAGCCGTCAATGCGACGATCGATAAGGTGGTTAAATGCCGCTGCAGCCCCTGCCATCATGCCAATACCCGCCATTCCCGCGATAAGAGGTTGTAGTGGCACAGTTCCTGGTACCGCAAGACACATACCTACTAACACTGTTAAGAGCATTAACGCGACGACTTTGGGCTTGGTCATTTCGTAATAGGCACGCCACTGGAGCAGTGGTGTTGCTGCGCTTCTGGATATTGTTATTTGTTTTTCCATGGCTTGCACCTCATTATGTTCTTACTGAACACGCTTAAATGGGTTGAAATCTGCTTATTTATTGTTTGTTCATTGCTGGCGAGCTTTAGCGACTCTGATGCTGCGTTAACGAGCTGGCCTCAAAACCGCTAAACTCTCGCTGAGCGATCAAATCCTTATACCGATTGGAATTATTATGCTTTACGCCACAAGGCGTAATTAATAAATACCAATGTCAGCAGCAGAAGAGCAGCTCCAGCGTTATGCGATACCGCTATCCCCAAAGGTAGATGTAGCACGACATTGCTAATACCAAGTATGACCTGTAACACCACTAGCCCTGCTAATAACCAAGCAGCGTTACGCATAGTGGTTGAATGCGCTTTAGTGATTAGTTTGAATGCTAACCAAAGCAGCATTACCGCAGTGATAATGGCGCCAATACGATGGGCAACATGAATGGTCATTCGAGCTGAGTAATCTAAAACGCCAAATTCATAACTGGGGTGATCGCCTTGAAATGGTGAAAAGGCGGCGCTGAAATTGAGATTATCAATCCAATTCCCTTCGCAGATTGGCAGTGATGTACAAGCCAGAGCGGCGTAGTTGGATGAGGTCCAGCCGCCTAAGATAATCTGCAGTAACAGCACGCCAATACAGATTAAGGCAAATGCTGATAGTTTTCTCGCGGGAGCATCACCACCAGGAATGCGTAAAGGCTTACTGCGAAGGTAGAGCAGTAAGAGCAATGAGAACAGTGCGAAACCGCCAATGAGGTGAGACATCACCACAATAGGCATCAGTTTCATGGTGACGGTCCACATCCCCAAAGCGGCTTGAAAAACGATTAGCGCCGCTATAAACATCGGTAGCTTTTTAGGGGCGTTAGCCTTACGTAAGCTCATGATCAAAATAACTAGCACCATTAAACCTAAAGTGCCGGCAATATAGCGGTGGATCATCTCAAGCCATGCTTTTTCTGATTCTACAGTGTGTTCTGGAAAGGCACTTTTAGCTGCGGTAAGTTCATGGCTAGCGCTTGGGACTGTTACCATGCCATAGCAACCAGGCCAATCTGGGCAGCCAAGACCTGCATCTGACAGACGTGTATAGGCGCCCATCAAGATGACGCACAAAGTAAACACTAAAGTGACTTTTATTAGAGGTTTAATATCCATTAAGTACCTCCGTTTACTTTAGAGGCGAGGAGACGGGTATAAGCCAATCGATGCATGATGACGCACAAAGTAAAAACTAAAGTGACTTTTAATAGAGGTCTAAAATCCATTAAGTACCTCCATATTTTGGTTATCAGCCATAAAGAAGCGGGTATAAGCCAATCGATGCATGATGACGCACAAAGTAAAAACTAAAGTGACTTTTAGTAGAGGTTTAATATCCATTAAGTACCTCCGTTTACTTTAGAGGCGAGGAGACGGGTATAAGCCAATCGATGCATAATTACAGGCAGAGTAAAAACTAAAGTGACTTTTAGTAGAGGTTTAATATCCATTAGCCAATCCTCGAAAGTTTAAGCATCTTTCTTAGATCAGCCACAATCGCCTTACCTTGCATTATTTGAGCCTGGTGACTGGTGGTGATTGGGTAACTCATCACCATGCTGCCAAGGGGATCAACGACGACAAACTGTTGATCTTTGAGTAGTTGAGTGAGCGCAGGTGTCGGCGTTGCGGTAATAAAGTCGAACGATGTTAGTGCTGAGCGATCACTGTTTTCAGCGAGCATAATGATGGTATGCACTCGATCCTGATTTCGGCCCATCGCGATATGGCTTTGCTGTAAAATATAGAGTCTATCTAAGCAAGTTGTGTCACAAACTGCCGGTAGTTGATACAACAATTGCCACTCTTTAGGTTGAGGGTTTGTCATCTCTAAGCTTTGGTAGTTTATGCCGACTTCAAGCAGCTCGCCTTTGTTGGTTGCTCCACCATTATATAGCCCAAAACTTAAAATCAGTTTGGCGGCAATAACAGGTATTGCAAAAGCCAAGAGCAGTAATAGCAGTGTTTTCTTGCCGTTCTTTTTGGGGGAGTTCATTCCATCTCCTCTGTATTATTTGGGTACCACGTTACCTTATTGCTGCAGTACCTTTATGAGGTCTTGTCAGCATGCATTACCAATACAGCTAAGGTAATAAGCAAAACGACGGTAATCGTGAACAGCTTAATATCAGTACATCCCGGAACGGCTAGGATGCATATTTTCTAACCTACATGGTCTATTCTGCCTTAGCAATAGCCATGTTAGTTTTTAATTTTTAAGATTATCTTGTTGTTTTAATTTACGAAAAAATAAAAAGAGCATGATAACTGCAAATACTCCGGCCATACTGAACCACTGTACGGCATACCCTTGATGCTTCTGCGCAGATAATGGAATCGGTTGCCAAGGATGAATACGGATATCATCGGGAATATTGTTGGGTTGCAGCACGACTGGCGCGAGTGGTTTATCAATTAACAGCGCAAGTTGCTCTATGTTTAAATTTTGGATCCGCATCGGTGAACCCGTTTCTGCCATGAGCTCTGAGCTCATCGGATTCATCTGTTTTTGGTAGACGCGTCCATTTAACGCTAAAGGACTCGTTAATGCTGCTACGTTAGGCAGTATTGAGCGATCAACGCTTCCTGCCTCAAAGCCTAATTCGACTAATAACCATGGTTTATCTGGCGCGACTTCAAATGCTTGATAGGCTAAATAGCCAACTCTACCGTTAACGGTTTGGTTATCGAGTAGAAATACTTGCTGCAGAATGGGCGTGACGTGAGTACTCAGTTTGTAGCCAGTTAGATTGTCATTGCCAAGGTGAGCGAGGAGTTGCTCATAGGTCAGTACGCTAGCATTTTGTCGCTGACTGAGTGCTGCTTGCCATTGTTGTTTTTGCTGAGCTCGTTCAAGCTGCCAAAAACCAAGCTTGACCAAAATTGTAAACACCATCAAAGTAGAAAGTACAATAAACAACCAAATGCCTAAAGCCCCAATTTTTGGAGATTTAATGAATATGCTATTTGTTTTTAAACTGGTTTTAGTACTGCTACTGCTGTTCATATTGGTTAATTTAGCGAGAGCCCTATTTGTAATGGTAAGAGGTGAAAAGAGTGTACCCATGAGCCAATATCTAGGCCGACGGGTACTCTTTTCTGTGCTGGTCGTTATGTTACTGCTAGTGGCTTTAGCGACTGGGGTGATTGCGCCAAACCCCAGACCTTATTAGCTAATCAAATACTTTATCTAAATGAAGTTAAAGCACATAAACAAATATAAATAGACACAACCAAACCACATCAACAAAGTGCCAATACCAACTACCCGCTTGGAATGCAAAGTGGTGTTCGGGGCTGAAATGTCCTTTCAGCACCCTGAAAAACAACACAATCAGAAACACGGTGCCTAATGTCACGTGCATACCGTGAAAACCTGTGAGTAGGAAGAAGGTGTTGCCGTAAACGCCAGATTCAAGCGTTAGCCCCATCTCTTGATAGGCGTGGATATACTCTTCAGCTTGCAAGAATAAAAATCCGATACCCAACACAATGGTCAATGCCAACCAGGCGGTTAGTGCTTGACGCTTGTTTTTTTCAAGCCCTACATGGGCAAAGTGCAGTGTTACAGATGATGTCAGTAGAATAAGGGTGTTGTATAGCGGTAAACCTGTCCAGCCCATTGCTTCAGTCGTCGTGCCATCAGGCGTGGTGACAAGCGGCCATACTGCTTCAAATGTTGGCCACAGTACTTCGTGGGTCATGGCATTGTTAGATGCGCCGCCAAGCCATGGAATCGCAATCATTCTGGCATAAAATAGCGCACCGAAAAACGCGGCGAAAAACATCACCTCAGAGAAGATAAACCAGCTCATCCCTTGTCTAAATGAACGATCCATCTGTTTTGAATAGAGACCTGCCATTGATTCTGCAATAACGGTTCTAAACCAGCCGAAGATCATAAAAATAATGACGGCAATTCCAGCTAATAAGATATAACCGCCAATACCGCCTTCGCTATTTAGTTCAGATACGAAGCTACCGGCGCCGAAAGCGATAAGAAACAGCCCGATTGCACCGATAATCGGCCAGGCACTTTGCGCTGGTACATAATAGGGTTCGTGTTTAGTCGTCATTTTTATCTCCTTTCTCAACCATAGAGTAAAGAGTAGTAGAGTTGGCTAGGGTAGAAATTAACTGTTTATTTTGCCTACGACTTTTTAAGGGCAAATAGTGATTTTGTTGCTGAATAAATGTCATCTTGCAGCTCCTTGCTCTACGCTACCGGCATAACTTTTATCGGTAATATTGTAGAGGGTATAAGAGAGGGTCAAGGTAGAGATGGAGTCCGGTAATTCAGGGTCCACGTAAAAGATAAGTGGTAGATCGGCAGTAGCTGTCGCCGCTAATACTTGCTGATTAAAACAGAAGCACTCTGTTTTATTAAAATAGGCAGCCCCTTGCCCTGGTGACACTGACGGTATTGCTTGGCCGACGATATGTTTCGCCGACAAATTCTTCGCAACAAAGTGAGTGCGAATAAGCTCTCCAGGGTGAACTTGCATGCTGTTCATCTGAGGTTTGAACTCCCAGGGCATATCGCTTTGTACTTGGGAGACAAACTCAATGGTGACTGTTCTATTTTTATCTACCGTAACGGGCTTATAAACACTGGCAGTATTTTGGGTCTTACCGTTAATACCCAGCGTGTCACAGAGCACGTCATACAGCGGCACGAGAGCAAAGCCAAAACCAAACATTCCCACTGCACCTAATAGCAGCATGGTAATTAACTTTCGATTAGATTTACTCTGTGGCTGGCTCATTGTTACTTCACCTCAGGTGGTGTTGTAAACGAGTGATAAGGCGCCGGGCTTGGGATTGTCCATTCCAATCCTTCTGCGCCATCCCATGGTTTTGCTGGGGCTTTTTCACCGCCACGAATACATTTGATCACTACAGCTAAAAAGATTAGCTGCGACAATCCAAAGGCAAAGCCACCAATCGATACAATCTGATTAACGTCAGCAAACTGAATCGCGTAATCTGGTATTCGTCGAGGCATACCTGCTAGCCCCAAGAAATGCATCGGGAAAAACAGCACGTTTACCGAGATAACCGAACACCAAAAGTGCCAGCGACCTAAACTTTCGCTATACATGTTGCCCGTCCATTTTGGCAGCCAATAATAAGCCGCAGCCATAATGGAAAATATTGCACCGGTAACCAACACATAGTGGAAATGTGCCACCACAAAGTAAGTGTCATGGTACTGGAAATCCGCGGGGGTAATCGCCAGCATCAGCCCTGAAAAGCCGCCAATGGTGAACAGGATAATAAATGCCACTGCGAATAGCATTGGTGTTTCAAAACTGATCGAGCCGCGCCACATGGTGGCTACCCAGTTGAATACCTTAACGCCAGTCGGTACAGCAATAAGCATGGTGCAATACATAAAGAAGAGTTCGGCGAACACCGGCATCCCCGTGGTGAACATGTGATGCGCCCACACTAAAAACGACAACACCGCAATACTCGCTGTGGCGTACACCATAGAGGCGTAACCAAATAAAGGCTTGCGACTAAAGGCGGGAACAATGGCGGAGATAATACCAAAGGATGGCAAAATCATGATGTAAACTTCAGGGTGGCCAAAGAACCAGAATATATGCTGGAACATGACGGGATCACCACCTCCAGCAGCGTCGAAGAAGCTGGTGGCGAAGTACTTATCGGTTAATACCATGGTGACAGTTCCGGCTAATACCGGCATCACCGCTATTAGCAGGAAGGCGGTGATTAACCAAGTCCAAACAAACAGCGGTAGCTTCATCCATGTCATGCCAGGAGCACGCATATTGACGATGGTCACCACAACGTTAATTGCGCCCATAATCGAGCTCATGCCCATGATATGTACTGAAAACACGAATAGAGCAGTGCTGTCAGGGCTATAAGTCGTTGATAATGGAGCGTAGAAAGTCCAACCAAAGTTAGGTCCACCACCTTCCATAAACAAAGAACTTAACAGAATGGCAAACGCAAACGGTAGGATCCAAAAGCTCCAGTTGTTCATGCGCGGTAGTGCCATATCAGGCGCGCCGATCATCATTGGGATCAGCCAGTTAGCTAAGCCCGTAAAGGCTGGCATCACCGCCCCAAAGACCATAACTAAGCCGTGAACTGTGGTCATCTGATTGAAAAAGTTAGGCTCTACCAATTGTAAACCCGGCTGAAATAACTCAGCTCGAATAACCATCGCCATCGCGCCACCGGTAAGGAACATAATAAAACTGAACCATAGGTAGAGCGTGCCGATATCTTTGTGGTTAGTGGTTAATATCCAGCGCATAATGCCTTTTGGCGCCCCATGATGGTCATCATGGTGATCGTCCTGAGCGGCTGGCGAATCTTGTGTAATAGTGCTCATTTTAATCCCTTACTTTCCGTGGCCATCAACATCAGATGCTTGCACTGTATCACCGGAGTCATTACCCCAAGCATTACGCTCATAAGTGATAACGGCGGCAAGTTCCTGCGGCGTTAGCTGCGAACTGAACGCCTGCATTGCCGTTCCTGGTTTACCATTGATGACAATTTCAAGGTGATCCGCTACGGGGCCGGTAATGATTGGACTAGCAATTAAAGAGGGGAATGCGCCGGGTAAGCCGGTGCCTGCAGCCTGATGACAAGCGACACATTTGACCATGTAGACCTTTTCGCCCTTGGCCATCAATTCATCCATACTCAAATCATCAAGTACGGCAGCACTAACATCCTCTACAGCCTGTGTGACTGTCGATGCTGCTTGCTCTGCATCAGGTAGCTCAGCAGGTAAAGTCACTGGAACCGCTGGGGTGTCTGCAGAAGCTGCCGGATCTGAACCAGAAGAACTGACATCTGCGGCTTGCACGGTATCGCCCGAGTTATTGCCCCAAGCATTACGTTCATAGGTGACTACGGCTGCAATCTCTGTCGCGGTAAGTTGTTTTGCAAAGGCTTGCATCGCAGTACCTGGCTTACCGTGGAGTACTATGTCGATATGACCAGATACCGCGCCTTTAATGATTGGGCTACCAATAAGCGAGGGGAATACACCGGGAAGACCTGCGCCGTTGGGTTGGTGACAAGCTGCACATCGCGCCAGATAAATCTGTTCACCTTGTGCCATTAACTCGTCCATGCCCAAAGTTTTAGACAAGGCCGCTTCTGCTTCAGCGGCAGCATTCGTTGCTTGCTGTTGCTGTGCAATCAACCACTTGTCAAAGTCCTCTTCAGAGACGGCTTCAACAACAATCGGCATAAAGCCATGGTCTTTGCCACATAGCTCGGCACACTGGCCACGGTATACACCGGGTTTATCGATTCGAGTCCAAGCTTCATTGATGAAGCCGGGGTTAGCATCTTTTTTAACCGCAAAAGCAGGTACCCACCATGAGTGAATAACGTCTTCTGATGTCATTAAAAAGCGTACTTTGCGATTGATTGGCAGAACAAGAGGTTTATCTACTTCGAGCAAATAGTGTTCACCTTTTGCTTCTGTGCCCTCTATTTGTTCCCGCGGTGTCGACATTAAACTGTAAAATTCAACATCTTGATTAAAGTAGCTATAGTGCCACTTCCACTGCGAACCAGTGATCTTAATGGTTAAATCAGCATTACTTGGATCTTCCATGGCAATTAGTGTTTTAGTTGCAGGAATAGCCATGATGATAAGAATGATAAAAGGCACTACAGTCCATAATATTTCGACTTTAGTACTTTCATGAAAATTGGCGGCTACAGCGCCTTTTGATTTGCGGTGGTTGATCATGGCATAAATCATCACGCCAAAAACAACTAAGCCAATAGCACAACAGATGTAAAGGATGATCATGTGCAGGCTATAAACCTGTTCACTGATCGCCGTCACGCCCTCTGTCATATTAAGTGGCATTTCTGATGCAAAAAGTGCAGGCGTAAATATTAGCGCCAACACACAATACAACAATTGCTTCACTAGACTTCTCCTCTGTCAACAAGACAAAGAAGAGTCACACAGTAAGTCTCTGCTCTATGTAAACTCTTCAGTTCCCAAAAAAGCAACGATGACTTCAAAGTGCACGAGTGGCGTGTCTATCGTGTCGTTATATAACGTGTCGACTATCGATACGACTTTTGTAATTTCCAGTATCTATCTACTGGTTAGTGTAACCACTTTGGCACCTACGGCTGAAATATATCAGGCCGATCTCAGTCTTCACATACTTTAAAAGGATCTACAGTCCGTACATAAAGACCGACGACTAAATCGCTCGGATATAACAAAAATATCGTTGTTATCAGTTCCTACCCTACTTGGTGTTTAAATATTGATCAAGATCACTTTTTGACTAATTTCACGTGTTAGGGAAATAAAAAAGCTTCCTGAGAGGAAGCTTAGAAGGGTAATAGAAATAACGGCTTAATGAATAGAGGTGAATAATGAACCTTTATTAAGTACCTTATCCTGTGTGTTTATTGCGCTGTCAGGTAAGTGAGCATTCGCATTTTCAATCACTATACCTAGTGCTTGGGCACTCTTAGCGACTAATTGTAGGCGTCTATTATCACGTGCATCTAGGCTATTTGCCCAAGTAATGACGGCACTTGATGTACCACTTGTGAGTGCTTTTTCCATCGCCCATAAGGTTTCGACTTCATCTTTAGCATGCACCAGTAAAATTCTGTCCATGCGCACACCTGCAGTTGCAAGCATCTGTTTGTAACCAATATTAGGTGGGCTAATTAAGACAATCCAGCGACCTTGTTGGCTCAGTTGAGCCAATTGACCACTTATCTTTTTTAGCTCATTACGCCCTTGAGTTGCCGATACCATAGTTTCAATATCAGTGCTCTTTTTAGTCATAGAGGAGGTTGGCAGATCTTGCCACAGACCTGGATGACGAGGGCTTACACCTAATAATTTATTCATTGCCAATCTCCATTACGGATCACGCCAACGGCTAAACCTTCAATGCTAAGGCTTTGGTTTGCTAGATCCACTTCTATTGGTGAGTAATCTTCATTTTCTGCGTGTAAAAAGACTTTATTACCTTTCTTTTCAAAGCGCTTAACGGTTACATCATCTTCAACACGAGCCACCACTACCTGGCCGTTACGTGCTTGCTGACTTTTATGTACAGCTAATAGATCCCCTTCAAGTATGCCGATATCTTTCATACTGTCACCGCGAACACGCAGAAGAAAATCAGCTGAAGGACGGAACATGGCTGGGTCAACTTTATAGTGTTGCTCGACATGTTCTTGGGCAAGTATTGGCTCACCAGCGGCGACCTGGCCAATCAGAGGTAAACCAGACTCTGTTTCCTCTGCATCTTCCTGTGTAAGTCTAATTCCTCTAGAAGTGCCAGGAATGATCTCAATACACCCTTTTTTGGCCAGTGCTTTTAAATGCTCTTCAGCGGCATTAGCAGACTTAAAGCCTAAACGTCTCGCAATCTCTGCACGGGTAGGTGGCATGCCTGTATCAGAAATGTTTCGTTTAATCAGTTCTAAAATTTCTGCTTGGCGCGGTGTAAGTGGTCTCATGGCTGAACCTGTTTTTCTATACAGTACCTGTCAGTATATACAGTAATTTAATCAGTGCAAGTATTAACCATATTAATGTAAGCATAAGTTAAATTTACATTTATCTCGTGTCGCCTTTAATGTGGTGGCTAATGCCTGCTGGAGGGGGCGTTAATCAATATTAATCTAGAGTGTATGCACTAAGTTGTAGCTAAGTCATTGTTCTATAAATGCACAGTAGCTTCCAGTGCCGATTGTAAAGCAATTGCGCAAAGCGTTAGGAATTCTGGTATTCTACGGGGTTATTAGAAGCGACTAACACTGCAAGCGAATCATGTCGAAAAAAGACTCTCTTTGGTTTAAATCTTTACGCTGGATCCAGAAAAAGTTGGTACACACTATTGTGGTACCTCACGATCCTTTTGATGATCTCAATCTCGATCCAAGCAAACCGCTCGTTTATGTCATGAAAACAGAATCAGTGAGTGATATTGCTGCTTTAAGTGAAATGACCGGCACGCTAGGCCTGCCTAGCCCTTATGATGACTTAGAGGTCAATGGCGTCAGTGCGCCACGGGTTGTTTGTCTTGAAGGCAGCAAACCGTTATTTGGTGAACGAGAAAGTGCTGAACAGTACCTACATTGTTTCAAGCGTTTGCTAAGTGTACATAAGCAGAATGCTGAGCTCGATATTCAACTAGTGCCTGTTAGCCTCTACTGGGGGCGCACTCCAGGTAAAGAAGATGACACGATGCGCGCGGCTGTTTTGGAACGTCAGAATCCAACTTGGCTACGTAAGTGTTTGATGATCTTATTCTTAGGTCGTCATAACTTTGTCCAGTTTTCTAATGCTGTGTCGCTGCGCTACATGGCAGATGAACATGGCACCGATAAGCGTATAGCTCAAAAGCTCGCGCGCGTTGCCCGAGTGCATTTCCAGCGTCAGCGAAAAGTGATGACAGGGCCTCAACTGCCTAAACGCCAAGCGCTTTTCCATTCTTTGCTTAAATCAGATTCGATTACCAAGGCGATAAAAGAGGAAGCGGCGAGCAAAAAAATCTCAGAAGCTGAGGCTCGCGCCAAAGCAATGGAATATCTTGATGAAGTTGCAGCTGATTACTCAGACAGTTTGGTACGTATAGCCGAGCGTTTTCTCACTTGGCTGTGGAATAAGCTTTATAAAGGCATAAACATCAAAGGTGCGGAGCAGATCCGCCAGTTACACCATGATGGTCACGAAATAGTTTATGTACCGTGCCACCGTAGCCATATGGACTACTTGTTGCTGTCTTACATTCTTTATTACCAAGGTATGGTGCCGCCGCATATTGCTGCCGGTATTAACCTTAACTTCTGGCCGGCAGGGCCGATGTTCCGTCGTGGCGGTGCATTCTTTATTCGTCGTAGTTTCCGTGGTAATAAGCTTTACACCGCAGTATTCCGTGAATATTTAGATCAGTTATTCACTAAAGGTTACTCGGTGGAGTATTTCACTGAAGGCGGACGTTCGCGTACTGGTCGCTTATTGGCGCCTAAAACAGGCATGATTGCGATGACGCTTAATAGTGTTCTCCGCGGTGTCGAACGACCTGTAACCTTGGTTCCTGTTTACTTGGGTTACGATCATGTGATGGAAGTAGCGACTTACCATAAAGAGCTAAGCGGTAAAAAGAAAAAGAAAGAATCTGTCTGGCAGGTATTTGGCGCCATCCGTAAGTTAGGTAACTTTGGCCAAGGCTATGTCAACTTTGGTAAGCCTATAACACTGCATAACTTCTTAAATGACGAAGTGCCTAATTGGCGCGAAGATATCGCCCAAGATCCTGAGCAAAAGCCAACTTGGTTAACGCCAGCGGTGAATACGTTAGCCAGCCAAGTAATGACTAATATTAACGATGCTGCAGCAGTCAGTTCAGTGACGTTAACGAGCTTGGTATTACTGGCATCAGAGCAAAATGCACTAGAACGTAGTCAGCTTGAAAAGCAGTTAGATCTTTATCTTACATTGTTAAAAGAACTGCCTTATACCGAGTACACTTCCGTCCCCGAGGGGAGTGGTAAAGATTTAGTTTCGCAAGGTCTTGAGCTGAAGAAGATTCAGATTGAAAGTGATGCGCTTGGCGACATTATCTCTATTGATGACAGTATTGCGATAACGATGACTTATTATCGTAATAACATCATTCATCTGTTGGTGGTTCCTTCACTGATCGCAGCCTGTTTATTGCGTAAAGAGCGTTGCACTCGTGATGATGTTGTGTGTGTAATTAATGACTTTTATCCACTGCTTCAAGCCGAATTATTTATGGGCATTGAAGATCCTAAGGTCTACGCGAATAGCATCTTAGATATCTTTGTTGCGCAGGGATTAGTGGTTGAAAATGGTCACTTTGAAGTTGCCGATGACAAAGTTAATCAGTTGCTATTGCTGTCTGGCACCATCGACGAAACGATGCAACGTTACGCTATCTTATTTAACTTGTTAGCAGTGAAACCTAACATGGAGCGCTCAGAGTTAGAGCGCGATAGCCATCGCCTTGCACAAAGGCTGGGAGCACTTCACGGTATTACTGCGCCAGAGTTCTACGACAAGAAGCTATACGCTACGCTAAGCGTTAAATTAAAAGAGTTAGGTCATCTAACCGATAGCGAAGGCTGTAGTGATATCAAACGTATAAAAGATAGAGCTAATTTGCTACTGCGTTCATCCGTTAGACAGACGATTGTTGATAGCGTTAATGCGGAGCAAAAAGATTAAATGGCAAATCATATGAATGCGGCCAAAAACAAGGCCGAAGGAAAATCACTATTAGGCGGCGCAATGATCATTGCGGGCACGACCGTTGGTGCGGGCATGTTCTCCTTACCTGTAGTGGGCGCAGGCATGTGGTTTGGCTACTCAATGTTAATGTTGGTAGGCATATGGTTTTGTATGTTGGTGTCTGGTTTGATGTTGCTAGAGACTAACCTTCATTTTGAACCAGGCTCCAGTTTCGACACACTCACTAAAACCACGCTTGGCCAATTTTGGCGCATCGTCAATGGGCTTTCCATTGCTTTTGTTTTATATATTCTGACTTACGCCTACATAAGTGGTGGCAGTTCAATCGTTAACCATAGTCTTGAAGGGCTGGGGATAAGCTTACCGCAAAGTCTTGCTGGGCTAGTGTTTGCTGCGGTATTGGCTACCATCGTTATCATCAGCACCAAAGCCGTAGATAGGATCACCACCATTATGCTTGGCGGTATGATCATTACCTTCTTCTTGGCTGTTGGTAATCTATTGATAGATGTCGATACCAGTAAATTGTTCGTGCCCGATGGCGAAACAAGTTATGCACCATACCTATTGGCGGCACTGCCTTTTGGTTTAGCGAGCTTTGGTTACCATGGTAACGTTCCTAGCTTAGTTAAGTACTACGGCAATCAACCAAAGACTATTATTAAGGCGCTGTTCATTGGTACCTTTATTGCCTTAGTCATTTATAGCTGCTGGTTAGTTGCGACTATGGGTAACATTCCTCGTAGTCAGTTTGTCGATATTATTGCTCAAGGCGGTAATATGGGCGTATTGGTGGGTGCGTTATCGGAAGTTATCGCGAGTAGTTGGTTAAACACCATGTTAACCCTGTTTGCTAACTTGGCCGTGGCTTCATCTTTCTTAGGCGTGACCTTAGGTTTGTTTGATTACCTTGCCGATCTATTTGGGTTTGATGAGTCTCGCCAAGGGCGTTTAAAAACGGCAGCAGTGACATTTATTCCACCAACTATTTTAGGTATTTTATTCCCGAATGGTTTCCTTATTGCGATTGGTTTTGCTGCATTAGCAGCCACCATTTGGGCAGCTATCGTCCCAGCAATGATGGCTTATAAGTCGCGTAAAATCTTTGCTGACAGTGAAGGTTTTAGAGTCCCTGGTGGCACGCCATTGATCGCAGTGGTGATTGTATTTGGTATTGTTACCGGTGCTTGTCATCTGCTCGCTATGGCCGAACTGTTATCGGTTTATGGTTAACTGCTAAGTGCTAGCCCCGCAGGTTAATCTGCGGGGTTTGTTGGCTGTTTAGTCGCAGTAAGTATTGCTGGGGTGTGCACAAACGGAAGGTTTTGAAGGCCTTGCTAAAGCTCTGTTTGTTGCCATAACCAAGTAACTGACAGATCTCTTCTATTTGTTTGCCTTCTAGCATGTACTTCACTGCTTGATTACTGAGTACGTATCCCCGCAAGTGTATGAAACTAAAACCTTTATCTTGCAGTCTTCGTTGTAATTGCTGCTTTGATAAACCCACTTTTTCGGCTACATCGCTAATACTGGGCAAGCCATAAAATCGGCAATAGTTGACTATCTCGTACATGACTTTTGGGGTGTCGTCTGGCTGTGGCATATCGAGATATTTTTCGAAAAGTGACAGCGGCATTTGTAAGATGGGGTCTTGCGCGCTTTGTAACTGCTTGGTTTGTAGCAGTACCGTGTTGTTAGCCCATATCTCGGTTTGAGCGGTATTGTATACCACCGGACAACCAAACACTTGATCAAGCCGCAAATGACTCATGTCTAACCCACTTAAATGGATCTTATGCGGGGTAAATGACTGACCTAGATGGTGACGCATCGTGTTAAGTAAGATCATCGCGACTCTAAAAGAGTCATAGCTTCGTTGTTGTCCTTCCGCATAGCGATTGCTATAGCACCATTTGATAATGCGTCCTGATTGGATTACATAATAGCTGGCACCGGATTGAAACGATGACAGGCCATAATTGGTGCGCCTGAGGCTCACGGCAAAGTCAGGGGCTGATAAAAACCAATTCCCCGGTACATTGATGTGCTCTAAACTCAAAAGATCTGCGATTTTACAAATATAGTTCTCGCCGCACAGTCGATTAATACCGGCTAACCAACTGAGAAACTCCTCCATTGGCACTAACGCCATCGGATCTTGATACAAAGTTGGTGGAATTCCTAAGCTGACTTCGTTAATCCCAAAGCGCTTAAATACTGCAGCAAGCACGATATTGGCATAGCTCATTCTTATAAATGCGATGTTAGCGCTCATGGGGTTTCGTTATCTTGTGGTCAGAATGAATCAATTATAACCTGATTTTGATATATATGGTTCATGACTGTTGTGGCTATTCTAAGGGCAGTCAGAATAATGGGTAATGATAATGTACTGAGGTTAGCAAATATGAGTTTGATGGCAATGCCATTTGTGGATAGTGGCGTGGATACGACTTTGCATGTCGTCGGCGCCGTTTTTATGGTCGCTACCGTTGCTGCTGTTGCTTTCGGATTTTGGAAAATTCACGAACTACCTATTAATCAAGCACACAAGAAAAAGCATCAACAGATAGGCCTAATTACAGCACTGACCTGGATAGGATTTGTGTGGCATTGGGTCTGGGTACTCGCTGTTATCGTGGCTTTTCTTGATGCAGAAAAGGCACTGATTAAAGTGCGTGATATCTGGTGCGATAAAGACACAGAAACTAGTACTCAAGGTGAGGGGTAAGTCATGCTCGAAGGGTTAGCGGTATGGGCATTGTTTATCTACATCTTGCGTTTGGTTGGCATGCCTTGGAACGTCTATAGCAAGTGTTTTGCTTATGTAGGCGGGGGGAGTTGGTTGTTGTTTGTATGGGTCGGTTTGCTTAACTACAGTCCAATGGATGTATCGGGTGGCTCTGTGGTGCAATCGCCGCATATTCAATTGCGCCCGGCTTCCACTCAAATTAAAGGTCAGGTCGAAAAAATTCATATCATGCCTAACCAGCAAATTAGTGCAGGTCAGCTTATCTATGAACTTGATGATGAACCGTATCAGATAGCGTTGAATAAAGCCCTGATAGGGCAAGAGTCTGCTCAAGTCGCGTTATTTGTTGCCCGCGAAGATGTCAAACTAGCGCAGAAAAGTCAGCAGACTGTGCGTTCAGATATCAGCATGAAACAGAACCAATTGGCGGCGTCCGAAAAAGATATGCTATGGAAGCAGAAAACCTTAACCCGTTTTATTGAGCAAAACCGTATTGTTGAAGATACCGTCTCTCAAAGCCAGTTTGACGAGCAAATAAACGCGATAGACATAGCCAAAGCACAAGTCGATACCTATCAATCGCAGATTGAGCAAGCGACGCTGGCTTTACATAAAAGCCAGCTGGAGATTGAAAAATCACAACTAACGGTTAAGACCCGAGAAGCAGAGCTACGTGGTGAACAAGAAAACGTTGCTCAAGCACAGTGGAACTTAGACCATACTAAGATCTATGCGCCAACCGATGGCTTTGTGACTAACTTTATAATGCGCGAAGGTCAACTGATAGGCTTAGTGCCCAGACTGCAGATGTACACCAATGAAAAGTATGTGTTGATGCGGGTGAACCATCAGGCTATTCGCAATATAAAAGTCGGCCAACTGGCTGAATATACCTCTGCGGTGTTCCCCGGTAAGGTGTTTAGTGCCGAAGTTGAAGGCATTGTTGAAGCTACTGGTGAAGCTCAGGGGCGACTGTTAGCGTTGGATGATAATGTTCGCCAAACCACGGTACGCAACGTTAATAATAAGCATCACTTTGTGCGTTTGAAGTTACATGATACTCCTGAGCATGATATTCCGGTTGGCTCTGTCGGTCTTGCATGGATATCAGGCGAAAAACCCATCGAGTTCTTAGCATTTCTTGATGTGATACGGGGCTTAGTGATTAGAATGAAGTCGCAAATTTACTATTTCTATTCGATTTAGCCGCACTATCAGGCCAAGCTAAGTGCTTGGCCTGATGCATGTTATTGGCAAACCTGATTTCGGCCTTTTTTCTTAGCACGGTACAAGGCTTCATCAGCCACTTTCATACATTGATCAAAAGTTTGTCCTTTTAGGTGCTCTGCAACACCAATCGAAACTGTCACGCTGACTGTTTTCTGGCTCTTATTGTTGGCTTGTCCGCGAGTTTGTTTGCTTTGTTGTTTACGTTTTTCGTCGCGGAGCACTATTTGGTATTGTTCGATTGACTCGCGAACCGCTTGTAGGTGATCTAGGGTTTCACCGGTATTTTTTCTGGGGAAAACAATGGTAAATTCTTCACCACCATATCGGAAAACCTTGCCGTTACCGGTGACTTTGGCCAGTTTAGCGGCGACGAGTTTTAGTACTTGGTCGCCGACATCGTGGCCGTAGGTATCGTTGAATTTCTTGAAATGGTCAATATCAACCATGGCAACACTGTAGGTTCTACCCAACGACAGGACCAAGTTGTACAGTGCGCGTCGTGATGGTAATCCTGTCAGCTCATCTCGGTAGGCAAGAAAGTAGGAATCAATCAAAATAGCTAACAAATAGGCCACGGCGACAACGCACAGCAGCACACTGAGCGGCAATAGTTGTGGCTGCAGTGTATGCATCAGCCACAACCCAAAGGTGATACTGATGGCGCTGTTGACTAGATTAGCCTGCCAAAGTGTACGGGCGATGACGATGAGTGCAACGAGCCCGATGGGGGCGTATATCTGCACCATAGGATCCAGTGTAATCCCCAGTTTTGCTGCACAAACAGATTAACGTCATCCAGTCCACGCAGCAAAAGATAGGCTAACCCAAAGCACACAATAATTGCGGCGCCTCTTAATAGACTGTGGGGGGGATAACAGCCCTCTATCTTTGGTAAGAAATAGTACCCCAATCACCAATCCAATGGCGACGGCCCACACATCTTGGTACAAGGCTAAGGTGTTATCGGTTAATCACTGTTGATTGACCACACTGTAGTACAGCAATAATAAACTGGCGATATAAGCCAAGCGGCTACGGTTAAACTGAATGGCTAATAGGCTGGTAATGGTCAGTAACCAATAGGGGGCATAATCGATACTCGATTGCCAAGACTGCCAATTTTGCTGGGAAAAGTGCAGCGCGACAATGGCAGACAAGGTGACAAGCACTGGCACACCTGCGTAGCGACATCCATGAAAAAATGAGACCAAGATTACTCCCAACTAAACAACTATTTTGCGTAAATACCGTTTCCTACTTCAACATATCAACCGCTGTTGCGTATTTCTGCTGTAGGTTTTTATTAGTAGATCGACACTGAGAATATCAAATGAAGTCGATAACAATATTTGTAGCTGATTGTGGTTAATAAGTCTATGTTATCTCCGTATTGGCCACTACCCAAGGCGGCAATCAATATGAGGTAATCGTTGGTTACTAGACGATTAAATTTACCTAGCAGCATTAGACAGTGCGGCCAAAACCAGCTTAATTAGTTGTTATCACCGTTGGTTTGATAAGGACACACAGATGAAAATATCGAGTTACCAACAGGGGCAACCTTGCTGGGTTGAGTTGGCCAGTACTGATGCCGCTTCAGCAAGGCACTTTTATGCAGTGCTATTTGATTTGGGCCTTAATGATATGCCGATCTCTGAAGGGGTCTATACCATGTTCACTATTGATGGTGATGATATTGGTGCCATGTATCAAATGCCAGCTGAAATGTCTGAGCAGGGAACGCCAACGCACTGGGGGGGGTATTTTGCGGTGGCCAAAGCCACGGAGTTAGGTGGCCAAGTGTGTGTTCCCCCAACCGACATCGAATCTGTCGGTCGGTTCTCAGTGATCAACGATCCTCAAGGTGGGGTATTTTCGGTCATCACACTTAGTCCACAAGCGGCCCCATAGCTACGGGTATTGCGATAGCATAAAGCGTTGCCCGCAAGAGCCTTTGCGGGCATGGCTACCTTGGCGCAGCAATTGCGAAATTGCTCTCCCACTGAGCTGTTTTGGCAGCTGCAACTGGATCTCTACCAGTTGGCCTTGGCGGCATTGCAAACTGACATGACGATAACTGCCTTGGCCGAAACCTGCATCTAACGCCTGATTAAACTGACTGCGCGACACCGTTTTACCTCGATTAGCCTGCACAAATCCTTGCACTAATGTGGATTGATTGACCTGCTGGGTTAACGCAATAGTCAGCTGATAATATTGCTGCGCACTACTATCTCGACACGTGCCATGCTTCCACCATTCATGACGTTGTAGACAAATACCGTATGCCGCACTGGGCATGATTTGATGCAGTTGCTCGCGGGTATGCTGGCTCAAGTCGATTTTAGGGGAGTTGCAAAACTGCGCAGGTTGCTTAGTTACCTCTCCACAGTAGCCATAACTGATACCGCATCCTTGGCGGTTAGGCCATAAACCATGCAAGCTAAATTGTTTAGCACTGAGCTGTTGATTGTTGCTCTGTAGGCATTCGGTGCGCTGACTGCCATGGGTCTGACAAAAGCCGGGTTGCCAACTTAGGGCGAGCACATGGCTGTCATATTGCTTGGCTATTTGGCACTGCGCAACATTATTTTTGCTACTTTTTACAGCAGATACCGGTTTTTTTCCTGCAATATCGGTGCAGTTAGCCGCAATCCAGCGCAATGGATGTGGTTGCTGTTGGGTGTCGACTCGCACCCATGTGGGGGCTTCTTGCGGGCCTAATGTTTGCTTTACCGCGTAGCGGTTACCCACAATCGCTTGCCGGTTATCTGGGTTAGTTTGCTTGTTTTTCGATTGGTACAACGGGCAATTAGCGGTGATACTGATGTTTGCGCCAAAAGCGGATATTGTGGGTAAGCCACAGAGCAATAGTGTGAGGAATAAGTGGATGGGTAAGCGGTAACTGTTGAGCATAATAATGAATCGTTAACTCTAGAATTGCTTAACTTAGCATAGATAATACCGAGCGCGGCAAAGGCCGTGCTCGGTAATGTGACTAAGCGGCAAGTTTGCGTTTATAGATCAGCAAGTAGATTGCGGGGATCACAAACAACGACAATATTGGTGCTGTGACCATACCGCCGACCATCGGAGCGGCAATTTTCTGCATCACTTCATTACCCGTACCACTACCCCACATAATCGGTAACAGGCCAAAGAAAATCGTCGCTACTGTCATCGCTTTAGGGCGAATGCGCATTACCGCGCCATGGATCAGTGCTTCACTTAAGTCATTGCGGTTATTGTAGGTGCCAGCCTGTTTACGATCTTTGATGCTGTTATTCAGGTAAACTTGCATCACCACGCCAAACTCAGCTGCTACGCCTGCGAGCGCGATCATACCGACAGAAACTGCTACCGAAAAGTTGAAGTCTAAGAAGTATAGTAACCAAGCGCTACCCACAAGGGAGAAAGGCAGACTTAGCATGATGACAGATGCTTGAATAAATGAGCTAAAGGTCATCATCAATAGCATGAAGATAACGGCTAGCATCAGTGGAACCACTAACTGCATTTTAGCTTCTACTCGTTGCATATATTCATACTGACCGGCAAAACTGTAGCTATAACGGGCAGGTAGCTGGATCTCTTTATCCAGTGCAGCCCTTGCAGTGGCGATATACTCACCAATAGAAGTATTTTCTAGGTCAACAAACACCCAGCTGATCAAGCGGCCATTCTCACTAGCAAGCATAGGTGCGCCGTCACTTACGCTAATGTTGGCCAGATTGCCTAAGGGTAAATACTTACCCGTTTTTGTCAGTACCGGAAGATCGCGCAGTTTCTCAAGGCTATCACGTAACTCACGCGGGTAGCGGATGTTGATAGGGTAGCGCTCTTGGCCTTGAATAGACTGGCCAACTTGCATGCCACCAATCGCCATTTGCACCACGTCTTGGATATCTTTGAGTGTCATGCCGTAACGAGCCGCATTCTTTAGATTTGGCTCAATATCAATGTAACGCCCGCCGCTGGTGCGTTGGGCAAATGCCGAAGCTGTTCCAGGAAGTTTACTGACAACCGCTTCAATCTCAGTGCCAATTCGTTGCAGTTCATCGATATCTGCACCGGATATCTTGATGCCAACCGGCGTTCTTACCCCTGTCGAGAGCATGTCGATACGGGTTTTGATCGGTTGCACCCAAGCATTAGTCATACCGGGGACTTTAACCGTTTTTTGCAGTTCGCCAATAATACCTTCAAGGGTCATGCCTTCACGCCAAGTATCACGTGGGTTAAGCATGATCGTGGTTTCAAGCATCGTCAGTGGTGCAGGATCGGTTGCGGTCATCGCGCGGCCAACTTTACCAAATACTCGCTTAACTTCTGGTACTGTTTTAATGAGTCGGTCAGTTTGCTGTAAGATCTCCGCAGCCTTTCCTGCACTCACACTGGGTAAGGTCGTCGGCATATATAGCAGGTCACCCTCTTCAAGCTCTGGCATAAATTCGCTACCCATTTTTGTCATTGGGTAAACGGCACTGCCAAGGGTGATTAGTGCCAGTAGAATAGTAACTTTAGGAAAGCGCAGTACCAAGCGTAGCAGTGGCTCATAGATGGCGATTAACACCCGACTGATCGGGTTTTTTCTCTCATCGGGGATCTTGCCACGCACAAAGTAACCCATTAGTACTGGGATCAATGTGATTGCTAATATTGCACTGGCTGCCATAGCAAACGTCTTGGTAAATGCCAGCGGATGGAATAAACGTCCCTCTTGCGCTTCTAAGGCAAACACCGGCACAAAGCTGAGTGTGATGATTAATAGACTGAAAAACAGTGCCGGGCCTACCTCGACGGATGCTTTACGCACTAGCTCCCAATGGGCGTCGCCAGTGGGGGCCGCACCGTTATGTTTTTCGCGATATTGCTCCAAGTGCTTGTGGGTGTTTTCCACCATTACAATGGCTGCATCCACCACAGCGCCAATCGCAATCGCTATCCCTCCTAAGCTCATAATATTGGCGTTAACACCAATAATGTTCATCACGATAAAGCTGATCAAGATGGAGATTGGCAGTGAGATAATAGCCACTAACGTCGAGCGGGCATGCAGCAAAAAGATTAAGCAGATAATGCCAACAACTAGCATCTCTTCTAATACTTTATGTTTGAGGTTATCGACTGAGTTAAGGATAAGCTCTGAGCGATCGTAAGTGATGACTAACTCAACCCCATCAGGTAGACCATTTTCAATCTCTTTCAGCTTATCTTTAACGTTATTGATGGTGGCAAGTGCATTTTCACCGTAGCGCATAACCACAATGCCGCCGACAACTTCACCTTCACCATCTAGTTCGGCGATACCACGGCGTGCCGCTGGGCCTGTTCGCAGTTGCGCCACATCTTTCATTAGTACTGGGATCCCTGATTCAGACACTATGCCGAGAGGGATCTCTTCAAAATCTGCCAAGGTTTGACGATAACCGGCAGAAGTGATCATATACTCAGCTTCTGCCATTTCAATAACAGAGCCGCCAGTGGAACTATTGGAGTTATCTAAGGCATTTTTAACCGTCATTAAATCGATTTGATAGAGGGCTAATTTATGCGGATCGACAATGATTTGATAAGACTGTTCCATACCGCCAATAGTGGCAATTTCAGACACACCCTCGACACTTTGCAGCTCAAGTTTTAAGAACCAATCTTGCAGTGATCGCAGTTGCGCTAGATCATGCTGACCCTTACGGTCAACTAACGCGTACTGAAATACCCAACCAACACCGGAAGCATCAGGCCCAAGTGTCGGGGTGACGCTGGCAGGCAGTTGCCCTTGAGTTTGCGATAGGTACTCTAAGACTCTAGAACGTGCCCAATAGATATCGGTACCATCTTCAAAAATGATGTACACATAAGAGTCTCCAAACATCGAGAAACCACGTACCGTTTTTGCGCCGGGTACCGCGAGCATTGCCGTTGATAGTGGGTAGGTGATCTGATCCTCTACCAGTTGTGGTGCTTGTCCTGGGTAAGAGGTTTTTACAATCACCTGCACGTCAGACAAATCTGGCAGTGCATCTAGCGGTGTCATGCGCATAGCTTGATAGCCGATTAACGCGATGACAGCAGTAAGTACTAACACCATGACGGGCTGTCTAATCGAAGCGCTAATAATTTTTTCTAACATTATCGCCTCCGATTAGTGGTTTGCGTGTGGATCACTAGCGGTGTTTTCACTGCTATTGCTACCACTTAAGCGTTGTAAACTACCTTGAATACTGGCTTCTGAATCCAGTAAAAATTGACCCGATACAATCACTTTATCGCCGGCTTTTAAGCCTTCAGTAATTTCTGCCTTACCCTGCGATATCATGCCGACCTTGACTGCCACGGAGGTAAACTTGTTATCTTCGCGTTGAACGACCACTCTGTTTTCTCTACCAGTAAGTATCAGTGCTTCGGTGGGAACTGACAGCACATCTCGCTGCGGGCCACCAAACAGTTTTACATCCACTAAGGTGCCCGGTTTGAGTAGTTTCCCCGGGTTCTCCAGCTTGACTCGAACTCGCATGGCGCGTGAGACGGGGTCGAGTTCTGGGTAGATATAATCAATTGTTGATTCTAAATCGAATAAACCCTGTGCAGCAGAGGTGATCTCTACCGGACGGCCTTGTTCGAGCCAGCTTTGTTCGTTTTCAAACACATCCGCAATGACCCATACACTGCTCAAATCGACAATCTCGAATAGCGTGTCACCCGGTTGAACATACATGCCATGGCGAACTGATAACTGGCTGACAAAACCGTCTTGCTCAGCATAATAGGGCACGCGGTAAATGGTTTCGCCGGTGCGTTCTAACTGTTTAATGGTATTAGTACTTACGCCAAGAAGCTCTAGACGCAAACGGGCTTTTCGTAATAGTCCGGCCCCACGGTTTTTGTCCTGCTTGAGGTAATCGATAGCCTGCATGTAATCATCTTGAGCATTAACTAGTTCAGGCGAATACAGCTCATAAAGTAGTTGTCCTTTTTTTACTCGCTGGCCAACGGTATGCACCATTAAGGTTTCAAGCCAACCGTTAACGCGGGTGTGGGCATGTCCGATGGCATTTTCATTGTATTCAACTGTGCCTATGGTCTTAACTAGCTTCCACAGGGTTCCTTTGGTGACTTGTTCACTGCGCATACCTAGGGCTTGTTGCATACCACCAGAGACGCCAACAACCACCTCTTCACCGACACCACCAATGCTCACTTTTTCTAAGTTCATACCACAAATAGGACAAGTGCCAGGCACGTCAGAAACCACATGTGGATGCATTGGGCAGACATATTTTACATTACCGTCGCCATTGCTTTGAGCTGCTGGCATTAATGTTGGTTTTGGCTGACTCAACAATTTGTCAGCTTTACTTTGTGGCTCTACTTGCTCAGCCGATGAATGGTTGTGACCGGCATGCTCATCTATCTGATTTTCTTCCTCCTCTTCTTTGACGAGGAACATATTGCATTTAGGGCAACGACCCGGCTGGTGGCTGGTCACTTCAGGGTGCATCGGACAGTAGTAGTCCTTATTTGCGACTAGTTTTTCCTCATTCTTTGATGAAGGACTGCCTGTCTGCTCATCTTTGACGAGGAACATTTTACAAATAGAGCAACGACCAGGCTCGTGACTGGTTTCTTGGGGATGCATGGGGCAATAGTAGTGCGCATCCTGTTGCTGACTGTTAGTGGTTGCTGCTGATTGATGCTGTTGATGCTCTTGGCTGTAACCTGCAATAGGCGCAGTTGCCAGCAATAAGCTCAGGGCGCAGACTGCATTGCTGCGAAACTTTGTTACGTTGAATAAACTCATAATGCCTTATCTCCACCCTTATTTAGTGATGCATGTGACTCTTTTTATCTGCACTATCGCTATTGGCAATAGGCATTAAGTCCATACCGCACTTAGGGCAGCTATCACCCTCTTTCCCTGTAATCGCTGGATTCATTGGGCACGCATGGGTATCGGCGTTCATCTTGTGATGCTCACCTTTACCTTTATGAGGGCATGAATCACAGCTCTTTCCCTTGGCTTTCATCGCTTGCAGTTCCATTCCGCATTTGGGGCAACTATCACCCGCCTTGCCAGTAATCGCTGGATTCATTGGGCACGCATGGGTATCGGCGCTCATCTTGTGATGCGCTCCTTTACCTTTATGAGGGCATGAATCACAGCTCTTTCCCTTGGCTTTCATCGCTTTCAGTTCCATTCCGCATTTCGGGCAACTATCACCCGCCTTGCCAGTAATGGCTGGGTTCATTGGGCACGCGTGTGTATCAGCAGTCATCTTATGATGAGTTTGCTTGCCTTTATTTGGGCAAGAATCACATTGATGCTCTGCAGACTTCACTGCTTGTAAATCCATACCACATTTGGGGCATGATTCGCTTTGATTGCCAGTCACTTCAGGATGCATTGGGCAGGCATAACTTTGGTTCTGCTCAGTGCCATGATGATGCGCATGAGCGGATACCGTCGGTGCCCAGGATAAAAATAAAAAGGTAGTTAATACCATACTAATAAAGGTTTTCATAACTCAACTCCATCAAAGAGATGGCCGAATGCTGTAAGTGCTAGCGCACAGAACAATTAACGGCATAAATAATTGCTTAATAAGAATAAATAACGTTGTTAGTTTTAGAGACAGGTCGTCTCGGATTACGCTATTGGAGGTCTTAAATCTTGCGGCAATGAAATAGAGTGGAAACGAGGCATTGGAGTGGCCGTTACAATTTCGGAGGTGTTGCTGCCAGGCCATGACAACACACTAAACAGAGTGCCTGTTACTGAAATAACCAAGCAGTGGTTACAATCGCTCTGGCATGATCCTTTGCCGTTGCAGCAGTTCTTAGAGTTGCCGGGAAGCATTTGCATCGTCTCGTCAGAATCGCAGCAATGAGTATCGCTATCCATTTGCATTTGGTGGCATTCAGCCCCATCTTGCATGCTCATCATTGGCATTTCGTCTGCCATTGCATTCGGTACCATCATGGAGCCATTAGCTAACAAAAGCTGGCTCAACAGCGCGAGCAGCGTAATGGTTAGTAATGTATGACGGCGAAGTATGCTAAGCATGATAATTCCAAGTAATGAACCAATTTAGTTTAACACAGCATTGAAGTTACACATTGATAAAGTTCACAAAACAGCTTTATCAATGTGTGATAAGGCTAAAGGCAAACTGTTACTTTGACAGTAAAAGCTTAGTCATCAATTGGCTGTGAGTCATTAGTGCCACCTGCTTTTCACTGCCGCCTTCATCGGTTAGTTTGATAAAAGGTGAGTTGATAAACTGATAAGCATCCTCTTCTGAAAGGATCTTAGGTGTGATTGCTTTATAGTTCGCCGCCGTTTCTAAGTCGATATACAGGTATAAAGGCTCTGAACGCACCCAACTAGAGTCATCTGCATTGGACTCAAACAGATCTCGATACTGTAGTTCAATTAAGTTCTGACCGTTATCTAGCTGTAAATAGCCGCTGTTTACATTATTTAGACCGTTCACACCGATGACTTCAAGCGATTCAGGAAATGAGACCGAAGCAGCCATGCTGGTAAAGCTAGCGAGTGAGAGTGCAATAACGCTGATAAAATTTTTCATAATAGACTCCAAACAAACTCAATACCCATAGAGACCTATGGAATAAATACTAAAATAGATTTTTTGCTAAACGCGAGTATTTGAGATTAAGCGTGGAGTGCTATTGGTGGGGGATTAACGAGTGATTGTTCTGCGGTTTGTGGAGACCAAAATACGGTCTGTAAGCTTTGTCCTGCCGTTAGCGGGGTTAAATAAATTTGCGTCTGTTCGATAATTGCTGGGGTGGAAATACAATGAGATACACAGTCCCCAGCGCCCAACATTTCACATAGCGCATCACAATCGACCATACTGGTATTAATGCTCGGGCTGCTATTACCACAATGGGTTGAATCTTGATTTGCCAGTACAGCGGAACTTAAAAGTACTGGCTGAACTGGTGTCATGGATAACGGTTGCTGAATATCTTGCTGAGCATGAGAGCTAGCATGCAAAAATTTAGGCATTGCCATCGCTGGAGAAAGCAGAAATTGCCCTACCAGTGAGATGAGTAATGCTAAATATGCAAACCGTTTATACATGTGCAGCCTGTGCAAATAAGAGCGTTGTAATCAGATAGACCTAGCTGTTAAGTATTTAGTTTCAAAAATATTAATATTTATTTCAATATCGAATTTAGGGCTTAGTGCTATTTTAGATATGAAAAGATTTCAAAAATTTACTTTAACTACCTCATTATCAAGCTGATAAGTCTTAATCCTTGCGGTAGGCATGGCTTTACGCTAGCTTTAGTAAAAGCGCATATATATTGAGCGAATTTTGATTCTGATAATAGAGTTGGAGCCATGTCTCATTTTACGCTTTTAGTTCCAGATCAATGAGTAATAATTGGTTTATAATGACCGCATAAATAGCGATGAAGTAAAACTTACATCGATATAAAAATTAAACTTTGGAGATGTGTGATGAACTGGCGAGCACTTTTTAAACCCAGCGCAAAAATTTCGATTCTGGCATTATTAGTCGTCGGTATCGTAGTCGGTGTAGTAGGTTACTTTGCTACACAACAAACTTTACATGCAACAAGTACAGATGAGTTTTGTATGAGCTGTCATAGTAACCACTCATTGAAAGATGAAGTGCTTGCTTCTGCTCACGGTGGAGGTCGCGCAGGTGTCACTGTTCAGTGTCAAGACTGTCACTTACCGCACAACCCAGTTAAATACCTAGTTAAGAAGATCATCGTATCTAAAGATCTATACGGTTACTTAACTATCGACGGTTTCAACACTCAAGAGTGGTTGGATGAGAACCGTAAAGAACAAGCTGACCTAGCACTTAAGTACTTTAAAGCTAATGATTCAGCTAACTGTCAGCACTGTCACACTCGTATCTACGAGAACCAACCTGACACAATGAAGAAGATGGCGAAGAGAATGCACGCTAACAACTTCAAGAAAGACGAAGACAAGCGTAAGACTTGTGTCGACTGTCACAAAGGTGTTGCTCACGTTTACCCAAAAGGTAAGTAATTAGCAACGTCCTCTAGCTGCGAGCGGGATGAGACGCTCGCAACTAACTTAAAGCCCCATGTTCATTACGAACACGGGGCTTTTTTGTGGCTGACGTTTAGGGATATAGTCAAAGCAGATAAGGCTAAGGCGCAAAAGCAGGTTAATGCCGAGATTAACAGGCGGTACAGCTGAAATGAAAAACCGAAAGAGCCAAGTCATGAAGGGAAAATTAGCGTTAAAACAGCAAACCAAAGACGGTATAACTAGTTTTGTTTGCTTTGGTTATACCAATCAGTATAA
>NZ_JBFRMK010000041.1:13151-15364 GCF_041470405.1 Shewanella sp. 10N.286.45.A1 | reverse complement strand
AATGCAATTGGTATAAAAGGCATATGAGTTCTATTCATATGCCTTTTTTACTGATGCGACCCCAATAAAACCTACACAAAATTGTGCATTTTCAAGCTTCAGAAATACAATCATCACTGTTTTCAGTTTTCAGGCATAAAAAACACCGCGCTAATAAATTAGTGCGGTGTTTTAAATTAAAGCTTTGCCAATACCCAAAGGTATTAATGCAAAATATTAGTCTTCTGCAACAACAGAAAGCTTAACAATAGCTTTAACTTCAGTGTGAAGTTGAACTTCAACTTCGAAATCACCAGTGTTGCGCAATGCACCTAGTGGTAGACGTACTTCGCTTTTAGCAAGCTCAACGCCAGCTGCAGTAACTGCATCAGCTACGTCACGGTTACCAATAGATCCAAATAGCTTGCCTTCGTCACCAGCTTTAGAAGCGATAACAACAGCTTCTAATGCAGTGATTTTTTCTGCACGAGCAGAAGCAGCAGCTAATTCTTCAGCTAACTTAGCTTCTAGTTCAGCACGACGTGCTTCAAAAACTTCAGTGTTAGCAGCGTTAGCAACAACAGCTTTACCTTGTGGTAAAAGGAAGTTACGAGCGTAACCAGCTTTTACAGAAACTTGGTCACCCAAGTTGCCTAGGTTAGCGATTTTATCAAGTAAAATAACGTTCATTTTATATTCCTCTAAATTATTGCAGTATTACTGATGTAAATCAGTGTACGGCAGTAGAGAAAGATAACGAGCACGCTTGATAGCGCGAGCTAGTTGACGTTGATATTTAGCATTTGTACCAGTGATACGACTAGGAACAATTTTACCACTTTCAGTGATGTAGTTCTTCAAAGTAACGATATCTTTGTAATCGATCTCGGTAACGCCTTCTGCAGTGAAACGGCAGAACTTGCGACGACGGAAATAACGTGCCATGTGACAGTCTCCTAAGTTTTCAATTCGACATTTTCAGCGTGTAAAACCAAACGATTTTGACCATTTCTGCTCTGTTGCAGATTAAGGAAACCTTCGACTTGGATTTCTACGCCGGCTTTCAGATTTTCTGTAACGCTGTTAAAGCGTTCACCACTTAATACAACTTGAATTTGACAATAAACGTTGCGTAGCATTTCTGCTTCATAACGTTGAGATTTGTGCTCCAACATCAATACCGTATGGGCAATGCCTGCTGGGCTATCAAATCGTCTAGAACGCGTAATGGTTCCTGCTAATACCAAATTGTTTGTGGTCACAAAAAAACTTACTCAGCTGTGTTTTCAGCGCTTTCTTTAACTTCTTCAGTAGCTTCTGCACGAGGTGCACGCTCTTCAGATGAACGACGTGTATCGCGTTCGTCTTTAGCTTTAGCCATTGGAGATGCTTCAGTGATGGCAGCTTTAGTACGCATAACCATGCTACGCAAAACAGCGTCGTTGAAACGGAAAGCTGTTTCAAGTTCTTCAACCGACTCTGCAGTAGTCTCTACGTTCATAAGAACATAGTGAGCTTTATGCAACTCGATGATTGGGTAAGCCAGTTGACGACGGCCCCAGTCTTCTAAACGGTGAATTTGACCGCCAGCTTGGGTAAGAATACCCGTGTAACGCTCGATCATACCTGGCACTTGCTCACTCTGATCAGGGTGAACTAAAAATACGATTTCATAATGACGCATTTTTTTGCTCCTTACGGTTATCTAGCCTCGTTGTTGGCTCAGTCAAACCTAATAGAGGCAAGGAACTAATTAAAGTGACTGATTTAAGCCGCGGAATGATACATAAATTAGCAACTAGACTCAAGCGATAACTTAGCTAGAACCAAATTAAATGTGTAATACCTGTCGTTTTAACTACGCTAGCAAGTTATACCAATCCCATTAAGGGTGTACCCAGTTCAGAACTTTCTCAGGGCTTTCAATTCAAGGCGCATTGTCTCAAAAGGGTTATTCCCTTTTGAGACAATACTACGCAGCAGTGAAAGTTCTGAGACGCTCACAACGTGCGGCTGATATTTAGGGCATGAGGGAATCACTTAATACAGTAAATATGGCCTTCTATATACGACTAAATGGTCTATTTTTTCTATACAAAATAAGGTATTCCTGCTCTCCTTGGCGGTCAGGTTTAGGCGGTACGAGACCAAGGATGGTCGAAGGTAGAATAATACAGGAGCAATTATCGAGAGCGGAGCAGAATGCCAGAGCCGAGAATAACGATTAGCGATAA
>NZ_JBFRMK010000041.1:9451-12337 GCF_041470405.1 Shewanella sp. 10N.286.45.A1 | reverse complement strand
TTTAATGGAGTTGGTATTAGCCTCAGCTAAACAGTTCAACCCAGCGCCATTTGATTGCCAGTTTTACCCCCCCAAAAAAAGCATAGGTTGGAGATATGAGTATACTGTTGCTGAATTTCTATAACGGTGGTCTGTACTCGTTGAGCCCTGCCCGAGCAAACATTACAATCGATATTATGTCCATTTCCTTTAGGTAAAATACTCCCCACCTCACCCCAGGATTTATCAACAACATAATCTAGTTTGCGCTGCAGCTGATTCTAGGTATGATGTCGCATTGCACAATTTTACTTTCAACCTAGAACAGCATACCAAGAATAATAATGTCTAGAATCCTTACCGCAGCTATAGCACTATCTTGCTCACCAGCAGCCTTGGCACTTGTACCGCCTGATTATCAAGAACCACCGAGTGATTTTACCGCTGAAATTGAAGCTGGTTTCCAGCTTAATACAGGTAACACTGAATCAAGTAGCTTCAATGGCCGTACAAAATTAGTTTACGACACTGATTCAACGAGGCAAGAGGCTACCATTAAAGGTTATTTTGCGGCCGATGATGAAAAGACCACGTCAGAGAAGTACGACCTGCAACTGCAATCTAGCTACAAATTCTATAGTGGTTACGTTTTCGGCCGTGGAGACTTCACCTGGGATAAATTTGGTAGTTACACTCGCGTATCTACCATTTCTGGTGGCTATGGTTTCGATGCTATTTCTAATTCAAGTACCAAGCTTAGTTTAGAAGTCGGCCCAGGTTATCGTTATAACTTACCCATTTCGACAGACAGTATCCCTAACCCTGATGCCAATAAAGATGTCATTTTGCGTACAGCGGCAAAATTTGAGCAGAAACTACAAGAGTACACCAGTCTAAATGCAGACTTGACCTCTGAGGTCGGAGAAGACAACAACACGCTGACTTTAGATATGAGCTATAAAAACACCCTTTTTCAAGACTGGGCATTCAAAATCGGCGTCAATATCAAATACACTCAAGTCGTACCTGAAGGGTCTAAGCAGACTGATACCATCACGACTTTTAATCTGCTGTATACCTTTCAATAACCATATTAGATAATCTGCCCTTGAGTTTGCTTAAGGTAAACTCAAGGGCAATTTAATTACCAGTGCCTCTCTGTTACTTTAATTGCTGCATTAAATAGGCGTAAACCATGGAGCTGAGCTCCGCGGCTTGGTTATTATCAGCAGCACCTGCATGGCCACCTTCTATGTTTTCGTAATACAGAACATCTATCCCCATGTCTTCCATTTTCGCTACCATTTTACGAGCATGACCAGGGTGAACACGATCATCGCGGGTTGAAGTAGTAAAGAACACTTTAGGGTAAGCCGTATCTTTCTTTAGGTTGTGATAAGGCGAGAATTTTTTAATATAGTCCCATTGTGCAGGAATATCTGGATCACCATATTCCCCCATCCAACTCGCACCAGCCAGTAACTTATTATAACGCTTCATATCAAGTAACGGCACTTGGCACACGACCGCGTTATAGAGATCAGGGTTACGAGTAAAGGCAGCCCCCATCAATAGACCACCATTACTACCGCCTTGGATCCCTAAATGTTTACTCGAAGTAATTTTTCGGCTAACTAAATCTTTAGCTATCGCTTCGAAGTCTTCGTAAGCCTTGTGGCGATTCTCCTTTAATGCAGCTTGATGCCATGCAGGCCCGTATTCCCCACCGCCACGGATATTAGCCAGAACATACACACCGCCCTGCTCTAACCAGTTTTTACCAATAGTCGCTGAATATGAAGGACGCAGTGATACTTCAAAACCACCATATCCATACAGCAAGGTAGGATTGGTGCCATCTAACTTTAGATCCTTTGCCATAACCACGAAGTA
Organism: Shewanella sp. 10N.286.45.A1; assembly: GCF_041470405.1. NCBI lineage: Bacteria > Pseudomonadati > Pseudomonadota > Gammaproteobacteria > Alteromonadales > Shewanellaceae > Shewanella > Shewanella sp. 10N.286.45.A1. The sequence continues at coordinate 10,465 of NZ_JBFRMK010000041.1, read as the reverse complement.
GGGCACTTTAGTGCCATCTTTAGATTTAGCAAAATACTGCTTCGTTTCAAAACGTTCAGCGGCAAACTGCTGCTTCATCGCCTTCAACTTACTTGCTTTCATACTCTTAGCATCAAACATGTAAAGGCTAGAGGGCTCTAAAAAACTGGTGTAGTTAACGAAGACCTCACTGCTGTCATCTTCGGCACCGAATACACTTAATGTACCGTTGACATCAAACGGAGCTTGCTGCGTTTGCCACTTGTTGCCATTTTGCACATAGCGTATTAATTTACTTTTTACGTTGTCGAGCCAAGTAATTAATATTGCGCCTTTAGTGAACCTAACCTGGGAAATTGAGGCTGTCGCGGTTGGTTCAACCAAAACACTAAACTCAGGTTTCTGCGCAATCAATTTATCAAGATCAGTATAAACAATAGCGCCCTGCTTAAAGGTTCTTGCGCCAGTTTTTAGCTCACTCTTAAGCTCGATATAGAGCTGGTCATTGAAATAACCTTTGATGTCTGCATCTTTTGGCAGCGGTAACGCGACCAGTTTGTTGTCACGATATGCATAGTGTTGAGCGGTATAAAAAGTAAGGCTTTCAGTAACCAACTGTAGTGGTTTTTCATCGTCATAGATGACATATCCAGACACCGCAACCGAGGCTTTATCACCGCTGAAAACGGTTTTAGCCGCTGACAATGGCGTACCACGATGCCACTGTTTAACCACTTTAGGATAACCTGAATCAGTAAGACTGTTACCGTCACCGAAGTCAGTGCCAACAAAAACAGTATCTTTGTCTATCCAGCTGACGCTTGATTTTGCTTCACTCAACGTAAAAGGTTTGCTCTGTTTATCTAGAAATGCTTTTTGCTTCAGATCAAACTCGCGCACTTCAACAGCATCAGCTCCACCACGTGACAATGACACCATGCAGCGATCATAATTGGGGTAACGGCAATCCATCCCCTTGTATACCCAATTTACCCCTTCTGCTTTACCTAGTGCATCAACATCTAATACCGTTTC
>NZ_JBFRMK010000041.1:6134-8777 GCF_041470405.1 Shewanella sp. 10N.286.45.A1 | reverse complement strand
CAACATCTAATACCGTTTCCCATTTAGGTTCAGCTTTGACGTACTCTTCCATAGTGGTTCTGCGGTAAATGCCTCGGACATGTTTTTCGTCTTTCCAGAAGTTATACAGGTAACCCCCCATACGACTAGCGTAGGGGATCCGTTCTTTGTTATTCAAAATAGCAAGGCTATTACTGACTAACTCATTAAACCCTTTATATGCTTTTATCTCTTTTTCTGAGAGGGCATTTTGCTGCTTAACCCACTCCATCGGTTTTGCCCCCTCTACATCTTCAAGCCAGAGAAACTTGTCCTCTTCAGCAAAAGTGGGAGCCGCGGCAATTGAGCTTAGCACGCATAAAGATAAGACTTTGTTTCGCATATAAACATCCTGTTACTAGAGTGAGTGTGACTAAACTACTGCATGCACTTACAAAGTTAAACAGTACAAGTTAAAAAATTGTAACCACAAATAACGGTTTTACAGGCAGGATACGAGCAACCGTTAGCACGACCAGTCATTATCTTTAGCCTCCAAATACAAAAACGCCGATGAAGTTGAAACTTCATCGGCGCTTTTAGTAATGATCTAAAATGGTTACTTATTTTATAAGCCGTTGACGCACAGCTTCAAACAAACAAATACCTGTCGCAACTGACACGTTTAAGCTAGATACACTGCCCGCCATTGGAATAGAAATTAAGGTATCGCAGCTTTCACGGGTTAAGCGGCGAAGTCCTTTACCTTCGGCGCCCATAGCAATCGCTAGCGGCCCTGTTAGGCTAGCTTGGTAAACATCACTATCAGCTTCACCTGCTGCTCCAGCAATCCAGATCCCTTTATCTTGTAAGCTACGCATGGTGCGCGCAAGATTGGTCACTTGATATAGAGGAACGATTTCTGCAGCGCCGCAAGCCACTTTACTTACAACCGGTGTTAAGCCAACTGAATTATCTTTCGGCACGATAACCCCTTGCACACCAGCCGCATCAGCATTACGCAAGCATGCCCCTAGATTATGCGGATCGGTAACACCGTCCAGAATCAATAGAAATGGTGTTTCAGTAGCATCTAACATTGTGTGTAGATCATTATCATTGAGGATTTTGGTCGCTTTCACCTTTGCCACAACGCCTTGATGCTGACCACCTGCTGATTTATCGTCTAACGCTTTGCGAGAGGCATACTGAACAGACACGCCCCACTGTGATGCGATCTCTAAAATCGGTGTTAATCGCTTATCATCACGGCCTTGTAGTACCCAAATTTCGATAACGCGTTCAGGACTATTTTGCAGTACAGCTTCAACAGCATGCAAACCGAAAGTAATATCTTGCTTCTTCATCTATTTCTTACTCGTTTTACGCTTCGCTGACTTGGCTTTTTTAGCCGAAGACTTTTTTGCAGAAGCTTTTGTCTTAGTCGTGCCAGTTTTGCTGCCACTGCTTGATTTGTTTTTACTTGCCGAACGAGAGCCTGACTTGGCACCACCCTTGCTGCTACTTGAGCGCTTACCTTTATCAGCATTGCGCTCTTTGTCAGCAAGCTTAGCACCTTCACGATTAACACGTTCTCTGGCTGTCATCGGCTTGCTCGGCTTACGACGCTTGCCGCCAGCAGAGTCGCCTTCCATCATCAGGTCGATTTGACGGTCATCAAGATTTACCGCTGCAACTTTTACCGTTACCGTATCGCCAATCTGATATACCTGACCAGACGCCTCACCGACTAAACGTTGGCGCATATTGTCGTATTGGTAGTAATCACTACCTAAACTTGAAATATGTACTAATCCATCGATAAATAGATCATTAAGTCGTACAAACATGCCAAAGTGTGTCACCGATGCAATAACCGCTTCAAAGGTATCGCCAACGTGATCTTGCATAAACTCACACTTGAGCCAATCATTGACGTCTCGCGTTGCTTCATCGGCACGGCGTTCAGTCGTTGAACACTCCTCACCTAAAAGATCTAATTCTTCAATCTTGTAATTGTAACCGCCATCGGCGGTCCACTGCTCAGACTGTTCTCCCTCTTGTTTTGACAACAAGTAACGGATTACGCGGTGCAAGATAAGATCTGGGTAACGTCGAATTGGCGAGGTAAAGTGCGAATATGCCTCTAATGCCAAGCCAAAATGACCTTCGTTATCTGGGGTATAGGTTGCTTGTCGCATCGATCTAAGCAGCATCACCTGAATAAGCTCTGCATCAGGTCTATCCGCTATCTGCTCCATCACCGCTTGGTAATCTTTTGGAGTAGGCTCAAGTCCACCTTCCATGGTCAAACCGCGCTCTTTAAGGAAATCCTTAAAGTTAGTGAGTTTTTGCTCTGATGGCGCCTCGTGCACTCGGTATAACACTTCGCCTTTATGCTTTTTAACAAACTTAGCCGAGGCAACGTTTGCTAAAATCATGCACTCTTCAATGATCTTATGTGCTTGATTGCGACTGCGCGGAACAATCTTATCGATTTTACGCTGCTCATTGAAAATGAACTGAGTCTCAGTCGTTTCAAATGCAATTGCACCACGTTCAGCGCGAGTTTCATCCAGTGTCAGATACAAAGATTGCAACGTTTGCAGGTGTGGGAATATAGGCTTGAGTTTGTCACTCACCTCTCCGCCCTCTAGCATGTCAGCAACCTGGGTATAGGTTAGA
>NZ_JBFRMK010000041.1:3366-5366 GCF_041470405.1 Shewanella sp. 10N.286.45.A1 | reverse complement strand
AGGTTAGACGAGCATGAGAATGCATCACTGCGGGGTAAAACTTATATCCAGATAATTTGCCCGCTGCAGAAATGGTCATCTCAGCGACCATACACAGTCGATCAACCTCTGGCATCAACGAACACAGGCCATTTGAGATCTTCTCTGGCAGCATAGGAATGACTTGAGATGGGAAGTACACCGAGTTACCGCGCGAGCGCGCTTCTCTATCTAATGCTGATTCTGTGCGCACATAATGGCTAACATCAGCGATTGCGACCCATAGACGCCAGCCGCCTGATTTTTTCTTCTCTGCATATACTGCATCGTCAAAGTCACGGGCATCTTCGCCGTCAATAGTCACTAACGGTAAATGACGTAAGTCAACACGGCCTTCTTTATCAGCCTCTGTCACTTCATCGGGTATTTTTCTGAGTTTCTTCTCAATCAGTCCTGACCACTTATGTGGCAGGTCGTAATTGCGCAGCGCAATCTCAATCTCCATCCCAGGAGCCATCTGCTGCCCTAAAACTTCAGTTACTTTTGCAGCAGCTTTAACATAACGTCCAGGTCTGCGAGTCAGCTCTAAAACAACGATATCGCCCTGACGAGCACCTTTACGGTCCTCTTCAGGGATCAGGATCTCCTGAGTGATGCGGCGGTCATCAGCAATAACAAAGCCCATGCCGGCATCAAGATGAAAACGGCCAACTAATGCCGCGGTGCGCTGTTCAACTAAACGGACGATTCTGGCTTCGCGGCGGCCTTTACGGTCAACACCTGCTTTTTGTGCGAGCACTTTATCACCGTGGAAATACATCATCATGTCACGGTTATTGATATAGAGGTCGTCACCGCCCTCTTCTAGCTTAAGAAAGCCAAAACCATCTCGGTGGCCAATAACGGTACCAGTTAGCAAGTCCATTCTTTCTGGCAAACCATAAGCCTTGCCACGGGTAAACACTAGCTCACCGTCACGCTCCATTGCGCGTAAACGACGACGAATAGCTTCTAATTGCTCTTCGCCCTCAATCTTGAGTGCGTCTGCTATATGTTCACGGGTTAACGGGGACTTTTGAGAGCGTAAGTATTCCAAAATATACTCACGACTTGGGATAGGGTTGTCGTACTTTTCTTGCTCTCGCTTAATATGTGGATCTTGTATCATTCATTTTCCAAAATATTGGCATGGCTGCTTTCAGCCATGCTTATTGTTGCGTTCTCAGGTGTTCCTGTTTGGCCCTAGCCACTGAGCTGGGCGGCATTTTTACCTCTAACACCTTTAACAAATTGTTTGCTTCGGCTTGCACCGTTTCATCGCTAAATACTTCGTTGTATAGCCAATGAAATCCAGTTTCGTAATCGCGTGGGCTGCCATAGCCTTCACCAAATAACCGAACCAACATGATTCGCGCAGGCAGGTCACCTGTCGCAGCGGCGGGCAATACATATTGCACAGCACGCTCTTTATCTTCCATAACGAATTTACCGTCATGGTAATACTCCGCCATTCTAACCATGGCTTCAGCACTGCCTTGTCGTGCTGAGGTTTTTAACATCGAGATCCCACGTGGCGGATTGGCCTTAACGCAGATCCCGTAATTGAGCATTTCAGCCCAAAGATACTGATAGAGTGGCTGCTTTAGCACTTCAGCCCTCGCTTCAATATCCTCTACAATTTGGCAATCATCGCCTTTAACTTGTGTCAAATAGCGTTTACTGCGGATTAAATCAACCAGTTGCTCTTGAGTATAGACGTCTACGGCTTTGGGAGCAGCCATACTCGGCAAAGAAATTATCGACAATACAATAATTAATACATAACGCAGCATAAGTTCTCTCAATGACAGTAAGTAAATTCAAGCACAAATATATTATCAGCTATAGACGTATTTGTAGCCTGTTCTGTCTTTTTCATCGGCAGTATAACGTATTTCTTGAGGACTACCTGCGCCTCAACCCTTCCTAGTTGCAGCGACTTTTTTTACCTTCAATGAACACCCAATAAAAAGGCCGCTAAT
>NZ_JBFRMK010000041.1:2217-2602 GCF_041470405.1 Shewanella sp. 10N.286.45.A1 | reverse complement strand
CAATAAAAAGGCCGCTAATCGCGGCCTCTTTTTATTAACTAAACGGATTCACCAGAATCATGGTCTCGTTTCTATCCGGACCCGTTGAGATAATATCAATTGGCGTTTCTAGCAACTCTTCTAAACGCTTAATGTAGTTCATTGCTGCTTGTGGCAGCTGCTCTACAGATGTTGCGCCGAATGTTGTTTCGCTCCAACCAGGCATAGTCTCTAAAACAGGGGTTACCTGCTCATAGCCTTCTGCTGCAAGCGGAGTTGTTGTTGCTACAGTTCCATCTGGATACTGGTAGCCGACACAAATCTTCACCTCTTCAAGACCATCTAGAACATCTAGCTTAGTCAAGCAGAAGCCGCTTACGCTGTTGATTTGAACTGCGCGCTTCAT
>NZ_JBFRMK010000041.1:0-1458 GCF_041470405.1 Shewanella sp. 10N.286.45.A1 | reverse complement strand
TTTGAACTGCGCGCTTCATTGCGACAATGTCTAACCAACCTGGACGACGTTTACGACCCGTAGTCGCACCAAACTCGTGACCCTTAGTACCTAAGTAGTCACCAATTTCGTTTTCCAATTCCGTAGGGAAAGGACCTGCACCAACACGTGTGGTGTATGCCTTCATAATACCCAAAACGTAATCTAGATGACGTGGACCAAATCCAGAACCAGTTGCAACACCACCCGCGGTAGTATTAGAAGAGGTTACAAATGGATAAGTACCATGGTCAATATCTAGTAACGTGCCTTGAGCACCTTCAAATAGAATTGGTTCACCTGCTTTACGTGCCTGATCAAGAAGTTCAGAAACGTCAGTGCACATGCTCTTCAAGTAATCAGCAATCGCAAGAGCATCTTTCAATGTCTCTTCATAATCAACTGCTTCGCACTTGTAGTATTCAGTCAACATAAAGTTGTGATAAGCCATCACTTCCTTCAGTTTTTCGGCAAACAATTCTGCATTAAACAGATCGCCTACACGTAAACCGCGGCGTGAAACTTTATCTTCGTATGCTGGACCAATTCCACGACCCGTTGTGCCAATAGCTTTATTGCCACGCGCTTTTTCGCGAGCCATATCTAATGCACAATGGAATGGAAGAATTAGAGGACATGCTTCAGAAATTAATAAACGTTCCTCTACAGGTACGCCACGCTCTTTAAGCATGTTAATTTCAGTCATCAGTGCGTCAGGTGCAAGCACCACGCCGTTACCAATAATGCATTTCACATTATCGCGTAAGATCCCTGATGGAATAAGATGAAGAACGGTCTTGTCGCCATCGATAACAAGAGTATGACCCGCATTGTGGCCACCTTGGTAACGAACGACATATTTAGCCTGTTCGGTAAGAAGATCGACTATCTTACCCTTTCCTTCGTCACCCCATTGGGTGCCGAGAACTACAACGTTTTTGCCCATTATTTGCTGCACGGTAGTGGTTAAAACGGGATTTTAGCAGATATATAGGGGCTGTAGGCAAGTAATTTATGAAAAAATAATCAATATGACTATGCCAACAGTGACTAAAGAACCACCTAATCGTTGCAGAAGCTGCTGATTTTGATTGGAAATTTCTTTTAAATAGGCGCGCCAACGGTTTGGAAACAAAAGTGGACCAATTCCTTCTATTATCAGCACTAAACCTAACGCAAGCATGATTAACTCAAAAGACATAACAAAGTATTTCCTATACCGAACAGTTTATAATATAGACAGAAATTTTAGTGCTCAAATTTGACAATTGTATAACACTCAATTGCCCATCAACTTATCATTCTATCCCTAACACCGAAGAAATGCTGCAACGAGACAGTTAAAATGGATAAGCAGTTCCCACTAATCTCAGCTGTCGCTCCAGACAGAATATCAGCTTTGAAAGACTAGAGTTTGTTGTTCTTTCGAGCTTGGTTTTT
>NZ_JBFRMK010000040.1:0-42669 GCF_041470405.1 Shewanella sp. 10N.286.45.A1 | reverse complement strand
CTAAATGATCGGCATTACTGCTTTGCAGCCCTTTTTAGTGGGTGGATATCAATGGTTAAACCAGATAAAGTTACTGAGTAACTCTCCCGAGTTAAAAGGAGTATTGTTTGAAGCTAGCCCTATTTGATTTTGATGGCACACTAACCCATCATGATATGTACACTCGATTCATCCTTTATTCGGCCACTCCTATACGTTTGTTTCTTGGCTCTATTTTCCTTTCTCCGTTATACATACTTTACCGGCTAGGCATTATCCCTGCACGTAAGATCCGGCCACTGGTGAGCTATTGCGCTTTTGTAGGGCGAGATGTAAAAACGGTAACTGCACTTGGTAAACAATATGCGCAGGAGACTATTCCCAAATGCCTGCGACCTGAGATGCTATCAGTGCTCGAAAAGCATCAAGCAGACGGTACTGAGGTGGTATTGGTGTCGGCATCTCTCGACCTTTACTTACAGCCTTGGTGTGAATCTATGGGGATAAGGTTAATCTGTAGCCAGATGGCCGTAGAGCAGGGCCGCTACACGGGTCGTTATCAGGCTGGGGATTGCAGTTGTGAGATGAAAGCAATCAAAGTACAGCAACAGTTTTGTTTAACCGACTATAGCGAAGTCTTTGCCTACGGCGACACCCATGAGGATCTCGCTATGTTAGCCCTCGCAGAACACCCGCATATGAATGGGATAAAAGTGTCGCTTTGATTGCCGTTGGTTATTCAGCCATTCTTACAGTAGAACTAGTTAGCGATGAGATTGAACTTTGCCCTCATCTCGATATCTCATCTGTTGCAGAAAATCGATGGCGCTAGTGTCTCTTTGTGGCGTGAGCTTAGGATAATTCGTACAAAGCTATTTAACACTGATACTGAAAATCAAAGCTCAGTATTAGAGCAAGCCCGTTTTGCCGCAGGTAACAGCGATTGGCAGGATTACACGACAACTATGGGGGGGGCTCGACCAAACTTAAAGATAGGCCGATTAAACTACGTTACGAACTGAATAATGATGAAGAAACAGGGGAGTGCTTACCGAGTTACTATGACGGTGAGCTTATCAGTAAAGTGAAAGGGTTATGGTATGCAGGAAAAACCATAGTCACCAGACTTTACCAATGGAGGAAAGAGAAGGCATAGGAGCTTTCAGGTTAGGCTCTAAACCTAAGTTAAAATTAAATGGACAGATAAGCCTAAGCTTTCAATGCTGACAGCTTAAATCTAGAAGAACACCCCTCACCAGCAGTTTTAGCCAAAAAATAGGCTATAGCTCTAATCAAATACATTCAGAAATCTCTCAGAAACCTTTTGTTAGTTGCCTGCCAGAATGGTAAGGATGCTTTTACTTGGAGTTCTGTAAATAACTGTACTAGGCAAGTTTTTTATTAATATGTTACGCAGCACTGTTAAAGCTATTAGTTATTGGTGATATCAACTTATTATTGGGCAGAAGTGAGTTGAAACGATGTTTGGTCGGATATATTTTATGTTTAACTCTATACGCTCAAAAAAGGCTGCGCTATAAACTAAATATTGTTGACGGTGTCACATCGGTAGTGGAGTGTAGTAGTATAAAAATTACTTTCCTTAAGACTCCATCGAATTATGAAAGCAGCTTTAGTATTTACATTAGGTTTGACAACCTGTACGGCTGTAAGCGCAACCACCTCTCTTAAAACTGCATTCGATACCTTCTCAGATAGCTGGCTAAATACTAGCTATGTATTCACTTGTGGCTCGGACACTTACAAGCTAGAGAAAACATTCCCAAATAACACTTCGCTTTTCAGGAAGTTTGGTCTGGAATGGAAGGCGATGATGGGCCTGCTAGTTAAGGGTACAGGTATTGAATTCTCTGGATTAGCAATCAGTGGAAATCTTCCTAGAGAAGCAATTCCCCTTAATGTTGAGCTACCTATACATAATGGAAAGGATGATGTATGGCGGTATTTCACACTAAGCCAAAGTCGCTCTTCACACCCGCTTGCAAACGTAGTCGATTTTTATGAGTCAAAGATGATTACAAGAAACACTACAGGTGCAAATCACTACCTGATGTTTGATTCTGAAAAATATATAGTCGAGCAAAAAGTTGTTAGCCGCCAGAAGGAAATTGATGTGCACCCGCAGAGACTTTCAAATCTAAAAGTTAAATTAGAGCTGCTTAAAATCAGAAAAATTGCAAGTCATAACGAGAATGTAAAAGAGATAAATCAGTTGATTGCTAACACCAAATTACTAATAACCGAAGTAAAACAGAAAGAAGAAAAAAAGGCCAAGGAATTAAAATCGAGCAATAGTATCGAGGACTTAGCGCGTTTAATGGAAGTTAAAGCAACTGTAAAGCTATACGTAAATGGTATTACGGTAAAAGCACCTGCAGGAAGCTACCTAGCGACAAGCAATTGTAGGTTTTCTGAGTAATGCCCTGTTTTGATGCCAAGGCCAAGGCCAAGGCCAAGGCCTATGGTTGTTGAAATAAATAGGTAATTTGACCAACTAACTAAATGCTTTCTCTAAATCATCGCTAACACACTTTTGGAAAAAATACGCTAGATTATATACTCTGGGGCGGGTGGCTCAGATGAGAAAAAACTTCTAAATATCCCTAATTCACTCCGTCCCACTTATCCGGTATTCACGAGGGGGGGATTGGATAGCAATTCATACTGCAATTTTAGCTGTTTAGGTCAGGTGTTATAATTGAGTTAACCTATGTGAAGTTACATGCTGTATAGCGTGGGAGCTAGAGGCTGGACGCCTCTGACTACCCAATTGTTTATGCTGCAAGAACTGGTTTTTTAGGTATAATCATATTTTGTATTACTGATTTATACATGCTCTTATAGTCGCCATTTGAAACTTCTGTTTCTATGACCTCAACTCCAAATGACTGCAATAGTCCTTTTTTCTCATGATCAATATTATTTGTATAGAAAAAAATTTTATTATTAACCAGTTGTTCAGATGAATAGCGTGCACGCTTATTCAATATCCACCATAAGTCAGTTTCACTATAATCTAACGAAAGCCCAATAATATGAACATTACTAGAAAAAAATAGATCTACCCATGAGGTATCACAGTATTTATTTGCTTTAAGTTTTTTCACCATGGATAAAACACGTTGCTTCTCACCTTTTAACTTATGCGTATACTTTCCTTTAACATAAGAATCGATTTTGCTAACAGAGCCACAATAATGATCTAGCCCAAGCATGATTGATTTTGGGTGTTCTATTTCGCCATGGATATTCCACAAATATTTAAATCCACCATTTAACTTATATCTTCTTTTTCTACGTAAGCTATAGATTTCTTCAGTGGTAAATTTTTCAGGTGAGCAGTTAAGGGCCTTTTCAAAAGCCAAGTCATAGTTTGTTGTCAGGTAATTATCAAAACTCATACCAGCCAGTAGCTCGAAAAGTTCATTTGATCCCTGCTCTCTCATCTCATCGGCTATGCTTTCTTTTATTTTTAGCTCATCCGCCTTTTGATTATGACTAGAATCGTGTTGTTCCATGAAAATTCGCTCATAAACCATAGTGTTTGGTAGATTCTTGTTCGTAAACTTTTTACCTGCTTTAAGCTTATCTAAAAGGCTATCCCATGAAACGGAGTTTTCTGAAATTCTATTTAATCCATTCCCAAATAAAAGAGTATTTCTCATAATCCCTCTAAGCAGTATTTATATGTGGTGGGAGTGACGGAAAGGTTTTAAACCATTCCTCATGTACTTTACAGTTTTCACTATTTGGCTCAGGTGATGCTTGCTTAATACGAACGTGTAAAGGCATCGCTACGCAGTTGCCAAAGACTAGTGCCTCACCAGGTACAGACTGTTTTATTTTATTAGCAAAATCATCTGAGAAATAAGGTAGTATCGAGTAAACATAGTTCATATCCACTTCATTCTGAATGCGGTGAACAATGAAGTTAGAGCACTGTGATAATACGGTTCCAGATAGTTCAGATGGACGCTGTGAAGATATCAATAAATACAGCGCGTACTTGCGACCTTCCCGCGCTATCTGTTCAAAAATGTTCTCTCTCAGAAGGTACTTTGAATCTTTTTTAATATAGCGATGAGCCTCATCCAAGACCAGATGGATTGGTTTTTCACGTCTTTCTGAACCTTTAAGCTTTTTCCTGAAAGAGAAGTGAAGTCTGGATGTCACGGAAGTTAATGTTTCAAGTGCATCTCTGGAAAGTTCACTGGTATCAATGATTACCATGTTCGTCTGTGAAGGAATTGCACATTTTGAACTCCAAAGCCAATCAAGATAATCCTCTATCTTACTAACATTTGGAGGGCTATTTCTCATGAATAAGCAATTATCGTTATCAAGGAAAAAATCCAGTCTAGTCATCATTGTCGATGTGTATTCTCTGATTCGACCGTTACCTCGGGCATCTTCTTCGAGCAGAGCCATATTGGCCGCTTGCTTTAGGAAGCGATAGTCGAAGAACTCCTCAGTAGTAGCTCTATAATCCATAACCAAACGTACATCGTCATCGTTAACTTTTCTACGGACTGTTTGGAGAGTGTTCTTAAGCTTGTCCTTATTTTCACCGAATGAAATAGTGCAACTCGTTAATAATTCACGAAGGTCTTTAAAAATACCTTCTTCTCGGCAAGCAGACGCTAAACCAGTATCAAGTTTAATCAGTTCCACAATACCGTAGATAATACTTTTTGCTGCAGTAATTATCGCTGTTTCACTATCACCTTGTGAGTGAAGTGTTTGGAGTAGATTGCAAATTTTAAATCTTAGATAGTTGATTAACTTCTGACGTTCATCCCCCGCTCGCGTTGAGATCATGTAGAATTTATAGCTTTCTTGTAGCACCCTATCCCAGAACGGCCGCTGAGTGGCATCCGTTGCCATCAAGAAGGCACTCCATTCGTCGATATTCATCAGAAAATGAGGAAGAAAAAAAGGTTCATAACCATCTTCGCAAGCTTCAATATTTGGCTTAAGAAATCGTACACTTAAATTATGGCATTTTTCATGTTGCTCAAACGCATTTCGATATTCACCGTTCACATCGAAAATTAAAATCCTAGAGCCGATAGCTGAGTTGTCTTTTTTCTTATGGATTTCCTGAATGATATGAGTAATAGTATTCGACTTGCCACTGCCTGAGTTTCCTAGTACAGCTGAATGGATGTTGAAAAACGAATTGATAGATATATCTATTGGGTAATTAATTAAGTTCTTGCTCTCCCCCAAATAAAAGCTTTGGTGAATTTTATCACATAGCTCATTGTTTCTACTGGTTTGAAGTATTAACTTCATATCTTCAAAAGTAACAATATTTACTTCACTATAGATAGCTGGAAAAATACCAACACCGAGGTTAAAACGATCATCCCTTGTTATCGTGCCGATAGGTTTTAGTAATAACTCTCTGCTGCTATCAACGTCATAAGCAGCAGTATCGCCCTTCATATCACTATCAAAGATAGAGACAACCTCACATATTAATTTGTCACCAATCGAATTGGTGGTCTTAAGATAGCTACCAATGTTTCCAAAGTAGTAAATAACACCCGCAAGATTGACCGAGTTCCCCCTGACTTCTGTTGATACTGTAACTTTAAACTGGTTAAAGTTGACTGAGGTGATTTTACCAACTTTCATGAGTTACCTCTTGCCTGCTTCAGAGTTTGCATAAAGTCTTCTAATAAATCGCTGTCGCGACTCTTATCCAAATCAGGAATGAGCTTGTTTACGATGTACTCGAAGTAGTGAATTTTTGATTTTTCACTCTCAATATCAACTTCTCCAGAGATTTGATATATGCGTCTATCTGGGAGCTGTGTAAGGTTTTCAGAAGGGGAGTAATCACCGAAGATCACTACGCTCAAACTTGGGTTTGAAGCAAGAGCGGCATAGATGGCATTGTTAATGTGTTCATCACTAAAACTGTAGCCGATTACAATTAGCACTCCATGCTGGAGTAATAACTTATTCTGAAACTCTCGAATCAAATCAGCATATGGGGAGCCTAAACTCTTATTCTGCTTTAAAGGTGTTGGGTATATGAGAATGTTATTTTTTGGAGGAGGCTGATTTGGCTCAACATCAACCTCTTTTATATTAAAGAAGGAGTTATCATTAGACTCAACCCAGCTGATCGAACCATGCAGTTTGTATAGATAAACCATGTTCTCTAATGGTTCATACTTCTCCATATTCGAGTCGATTCTTCGGGAAAATGTGTAAGAAAACCGCGCAGGATTGAAGGTTCGAGATAGGCCACTACTAAAGCCATTGTTGTAGTTGACGTTAAGGTAGCCGAGAGCTGTTTCACTTAATAGATCGTTGTTAGTAGTGAAAATATTCACCCTCGCTAGATCTTTGTTCCGCAGTGACAGTTTTTGATAGAGATGCTTGTACAGTCCTAGGGATTTTTCTGAGTCACTAGCGTTACAATCAATGTTGATTGATGAGTAGATTTGGGATTCAATTAGGTCAATCAAGTAGTCATTAACCTCATCTTTTTGACCTACGCCTTTTAGGTAGGAACGCTTTGAATATAGGGTTCCTAACATGTTTTCAAGGTTAGTGGGCGAATTATCTTTAACCTTATTGAAGGCTTCTATTAAATCCTCATGAGTAAAACTAAACTCTCCAAACGTTATAGCTGCTAATGAGTCGGTTACCTTCTCTTCAACAATCCTAATCAGTGGAGCCATAGCAGGTATAGCGTCAGCACTTGCCCCTGCTCCAAGGAGAAAATGCAGATTTTTAATGTTGGTTAGATCAGACATCTTGTTTCTGATTTTCTTAAGCCCCTCTTCGACATCATCCATGTCACTAAATAGCGAATCTTGACCTTGTTTGAAAATGAGCTGTTCATTAGCTATTTGCTTTCTCGCTGTATTCTCAGGCATTACTATAGATTCCTTTTCTCTAGAGCTATTTTTCGTGGACTTAACAGATGATTAGCTAGCCTATAATGGAGGGTGAATAGCTTACTTTACGCTTATACATAGTGATAGACCTAGTGCCAAAGCGGCCACGACCATGACCAAATAGCATCGCTGTGACAACTAATAAAGATATTATCGTGCTAGCCACCACAAACCCGTTTACTATGAAACTCTCGCCAAAAGACCGTATTAAATCTTGTTCGAATAGATATTTGATCCCTAAAAGAAACCAAATAAATACAAACATTAGACTTACTAATTCATTGATCTTAGATACTGAAAAGGTTTGCTGAGGATAAACAGTTTTGTACAGTGGCCCTGTAAATGCGTCCTCTAGAAGATCCACATGAACCTCCCAATGACGTTGCCAAGATTTACTACCAATATTGGTTAAATGCCAAGCTAAAGACAGTACGAACCCTATACAGATTAGGAAGTAGACTTCGACATGGTTGAACGGATCTGGCTTTACATAATTTGCCGATGAAATTAGAGCAAAATATCCTACGAATGTACTGGCTATGAATGCCCAAAAGTAAGTGGCTCGCTTCCAGTACATTTCAATCTCAAAATTTCTTGTAGCCCAAGCCTTCTCAAATGCCCTTTCTGCTTTTTGAGGGCAAATATCGACTAATAAGCTATTGTATTCATCTTTAGAAAGCCCAGAAAGAGCTGATGGCTCATTAGAATATATATATTTGAAAACTTCCAAGTATCCCTCTCCCAAAGTTATCTAAATTTAGACTGATATATCTACCTTTTGACCAGTCACTATCTTGCAAGTATCAGGTAAGCAATTCAAGGTGTATTAATAACTTATGTGATTCTGGGTGAAGGGAAGATCGTTAATGTTGGCAAAATTATGTAGTCAAACACGACAAGACTTCTCAAGTTTTGAAAGGAAGAGCTGTACACTGCTTAAAAATGAACTTCTTTATTAATGGTATTAGTTTTATGAGTATAGAGTCGTATACTGCGCGATGAAGCGTTGATAGGGGGCTTGGTTAATTGTATAGGATTGATTAACAGCTGAAGTCAGCAGTATTTTTACCAATATACTTAACAGTGCATCTGCTACATATTTGCTACACAGAACTTCAGATACGAAAAAGCCGTAGTAGGTACTAACCTACTACGGCTTATCTGTATTGGTGGCCCCTCCCAGACTCGAACTGGGGACCTGACGATTATGAGTCCAGGTCGCTTTTTTAGGCTCATAATAGAGTATAACCTATCCTACTGAAAATCAAGGTTTTAAATTCTATAGGTAAATGAGCTTTTGCATTGCTTTGCATTATTTATCATGTTTCTTGTGCGACAGATGTGCGATCAGATTTCACTGAAATGATGAGAGCAGACTTATGAAAACCAATATACAAATTCCATTTTCGAGAAAATCCATTACGCAGTTTCTTTGCTATGTGGCTATACGTTTAAATCAGAAAAATGCTAAACCAAACCAAAAGTCGTTAGCGCTTAAAGCCTACCTTGACGCAACTTACTCTCGAGAATCTATCGACCATTTTCACAATGAAATCGAACGTTGGTGGTTGGGAGATACAAAATACTTAGTACTTAATTGCACTGATGTGAAAGGACTATCAATAAGGTTTTACAAAGCCCAGCTCAAGCTGACTAAAACAACATTATCACCGATTGAGGATGCAAAGCTTGCAGTGGTCTATTTACGATATCGAGACGCACTAACAACAAAGTTGATAGCAACTAAAGTTGGTGAACTTTCAAAAGATAATATTAGCCAGTTAGTAAAGGCTGCTGTTCAGCTTAAATCCGGTAATAACCTAGGCATGAAGCTGATTGAAAAACAGAAAGCGGCAGTAAATAGTGATAGTTGTGCTGTCAGTTTACGTACGTTTTTACATTCAGATTACCTAGAAACAAAACGCTACGAAAACCCTAAAACGGTTATGTGCAAGATCAGAGTGATTGAAAGAAACTTCAAGGGGTATCTTGATAGGCCTATATCCGACATAACGGCTGAAGTGGTTCGCGAGTGGATGCGTGCGAAAGAACGCAAGCTAACTAAAAGACAATTAGCAGCAGGTGAGAGCTTATGGAGTGTTAAGCCCTCAACGCTTAAAGAGACTATTTGCACCTTAAGGGCATGTATTCAACTAGCTAAGGAAAAGGGGGCTATAAGAGATCACGACTTGTACACTTTGCCCAAAATTAGAGTCGATAACCAAATTATTCGCTATTTGTCAGATAGTGAGGAACTGAGGCTCTATGATGCGATTAACCATCGCAATAAGATGAAGCATGAGCAAAGAGTTAGAACTATCGGGCATCGACAAGAACGTGGCTTGCAGGCTCCAATAAAGTTAGACCTTTGCCAGTTTGCAGATCATGTCACGCCGTTCATTATTTTATTCAAAGAAACTGGAATTCGGCCTGGTACCTTGTTTAATTCTCGCTGGCAGGATATCGACTTAGAAAATCGCTTTTTCCGCATAAGGAAGTCATTGGATAAGCGGGGAGTTTCAAACTTTATTCCTTTAAATGAGCTTGCTTACGCAACGTTAGTTGAGTGGCGTAAGCATTGGGTTCACAAGGAGTCAGCTAAACATTTTAGGAGTAGAGCAGATTCGTGGCTGTTTCCATCACCAACAAACCCCAGCCTACAGTTAACAACAATTAAGAAGCCTTGGACCAAATTGCTTAAAGAGGCAAAAATAGAAAGCTTCAGGCTCTATGATTTACGCCATGATTTTGCATCAAAAGTGATGATGCAAACGGGTAATATCTACATGGTAAGCCAGTTACTCAATCATAAGCAGATTGAGACTACTAAGCGTTACGCTCACTTAATGGATAGAACACGGTTTGAAGCTGTTGGTAAGTTGGACTCATCGCGACAGCTAGGAGCGCTGCCGGATTTTTTGAAGTAAAGAGAACTCACAACGTTAAACGTTGCTGATACATATTTTGCTATTTGGCTCGTATGTCTAATTTGAAAATAAAAGCTGCCTATTAGACATAAGGAGTCTGCTGCTTGCTTCGAGATTTAGGTTTTTTAGTATCAATGTTCTAATTCATATAACGATTTCAAACTCCTAATTGAAGGCGTCCAGATCGATTAGATTTAGAGTAAGTGGTAATGGAGCCAACTTAGTATACATTTTCATTTAATGGTCAATTGCAGCTAATGTCCGTTAGTGGACATTAGTTTACTTTTATCTCTGTCACAATAATTCGGTTATTTATTGGTAAAGTTTGCATTGAGTGTAAAGCACACCTTCGTTTTTTTAATATTGGTAGTTAATGTCAATAGCATCAACAGCATACCGAAAGTGATAGGGTGGTTATACCTTAAGTTACGGTGTGCTTTCGTGGTTTGCCGATGATGTTTCATTCTGGTGAACCTCGAATCTTTTGTTTATTCAAAAAAGATTTTATGTCACATCTACAGTGGGGGAGGTGGTACTTTATGTTATTAGATTGTTCCTCTTGAATAAGTGCTTTTATTTGATTTGTTATTTTTGGTGATCTTGATCAATGTTAATCAACAATGTTAGCTAATGCTTGAATTTGGTCTTTAAAGTAATTGCTGTGCGGTTCATTTTGACACATACTGCGTCTAATTATTTTGTCAGAGCCTTTTCATGAGTTTAAAAGATATCAATTATGCTCAAAAGCAAAGACTTGCTTACATCGACTTTAAGTTACTGTTTGTTGGGTCTCTATCTCGAATCGAGATCGTCAATCACTTCGAAAAGGGGTTATCTTCTGCAACTAGAGATATCAACCTGTATAAAGAGTTATGCCCCTCTAATATGAAGTATGATCCTAAAGATAAGAAATATTATCAAACCAGTGAATTTGAGCCACTTTTTAACCACGATCCGCGTAAAACACTGGTTAAGCTTGCTAACCAGATCACTGATGGTTTCGATGTTGTTGGTGAGTTAGCTTTCCCAGTGCAGGCACCTTCACAGCTTAATGTCCCTAATATTTTTATCGTTGCTAAGTTAGTGCAAGCCATCATCAATAAAAAATCAGTTAAAGTCACCTATACCTCATTAAGCAGCGGTGAAACAACTCGAGAGCTCGTACCCCATAGCATGGTTGATAATGGCCTTAGGTGGCATATCCGTGCGTACGACCGTAAATCTAAATCTTTTCGTGACTTCGTTATTTCACGGATTTCTGAGGTAACACTTTTACCAGTAATTAATGAAATTAAAGAGGGGATACTCGAAGATCACCAATGGATGCGTATGGTACCGCTTCAACTTGTACCTCACCCTAAAAATGTGAAGCACGCCAAAGCGATTGAGATGGATTTTGGTATGCTGCATGGTGTCCTTGAGGTCAATGTCAGGGCCGCAATGGCGGGCTACCTTCTTAGATGCTGGAATGTGGATTGTTCTAATGAAGCCAAGTTAAAAGGTGCAGAGTACCAGCTTTTCTTACAGAACAGACAAACGTTATATGGTGCAGATAACTTAATGATTGCACCCGGATACCAGTCAGATGAAGAGGGATTTTAAATGACACCTCAGCAAATAAATAGTAACCATAAAGCCTATTTAGGTGACCTAATAGGTGGCAGTTTGATGTTAAGTGAGGCTCAACTCGTGGCTGAGCTGCTTCTTACTGAGCCAGATAAACAGCAGTGGGATGATGCAATAGTAGAGCAAAATATATTGCAAAAGCGTTCCCCTGCTTCAGCCAAGCGAAATGCGGCAACAATAAAAAAGCGCATTGCTAACTTAGGAGAGCAGTTCCTCAGTAGTTTGGTAAACGCTAATCATGAGGAAGCGGCACAACTGATGATGGCGGCAACCTTAATCAACTCGCCTTTACTAGCAGATTTTATGCGCACCGTAGTTATGGATGCTAAGCGCATGTACCGCGAAAGCATCGATATAAAGGATTGGGAAGGTTTCTGGGAAGATAAATGTCGAATTTATCCTGAGTTAGCAGATATGTCAGAGAGTTCGACCTACAAAATTGCCCAAGTCGCCTTTAAAGTAATGACCGATAGTGGCTTCTTAGAAAGTACTAAAACCAAGGTGTTGACCAACATCTATATCACCCCAGATGTCCGTAACCTATTAGTTCAAATGGACCAGGAAGATATCATTCAAGCGATGGAGGCTTACTAGTGCTGCAACTACAACAGCGTTTAGACAATATCCAATCACGCCTCGAAAGTGACGAGTTTCTTCAGAATAAAGAGCTTGGTGGAGAGATTGGCTTCTACATCTTCGACTATAAACCTGAGCATGAGCTTGCCGTTCGTGAACATATTGCGCAACTCGAGAAGAAGCTACCAAAGCGAGGCTATACCTTTGCAAGCATTAACCTTTTCGAGATGATCATTAGATTGCTTGAAAGTGAAGGTATCTTAGAAAGTACTTTTGAAATGCAGAAAAAAAGAAGTGAACGGTACTTATTTAAAGCACTGAAAGGAACGTTTGAGCAAAATCGCGTCGCTGAGTTCATTGTGAAGGAAGCAAATATTGATAATTGTGACTTCATCATGCTTCATGGCATGGGCAGTGTTTGGCCAATTGTTCGAGGCCACGGCCTGCTTAATGCATTGCACGCAAAAGTAGGGCAAGTGCCTACCGTAATGTTCTATCCAGGTGAATATGATGGCGCAGCGCTAAAGCCATTTGGACGTATTGAATCAAACAACTATTACCGAGCCTTTAAACTGGCCTAACGTGTCTTTAAGTACGTTAAAGCAAGAAACGTTAGTCAACACAATCAGTGTCGTCAGAAAAAAGCCAATATGGAATATGAACTCTTGGAATAAGAGAGTCAGATAGGAATTATCATGCAGTTAAAGCAGTTATTTAATAAAGATATCACTCGCCCAATTAATGGCGTCGTTAAAGCCGATCAAGTAGGTAATGAGACAGTCTTCGTCGAACTAGACGAATATGTCATTACAGCCGAGCTCAAAGGCCATATTGAGGACTTCTTCAAATACTACATGCCATCGGTTGATGATCCTAAGACGGCCTCTAAAACGGGGAAATCAGGCATCTGGGTATCTGGTTTCTTTGGTTCAGGTAAGTCGCACTTTATCAAAATTATGTCATATCTACTTAAAAATATAGAGACAGCCCATGATGGTGTGACAAAACGAGCGATTGACTTCTTCGAAGATAAACTAGAAGAGGAGCAGATGCTACTGGGTGACATGCGCCGTGCTATTCAGAAAGAGAACAATGTAATTTTGTTCAACATCGATAGCCGCGCCGATACTGACGACAAAGAAGATGCGATCTTAAAGGTATTCCTAAAAGTCTTTAATGAATACATGGGATATTCAGGAGACCACCCCCATCTAGCCAATTTAGAAAGAACCTTTGATCAGCAAGGGAAACTGGACGACTTTCAAAGTAAGTTTAAAGATGTTTCAGGGCATGATTGGGAATCAGTAAGGCATAATTACTATCACTATCTAGACCAAGTTATCACAGCATTTTCACATGTTACTGGACAAAGTGAGGAGTCCAGCGAAATAGCAATTGAACAGATAGATGAAAACTTCAGCCTCGATATTCAGAACTTTTGTAAATGGGTAAAGCAATACCTTGATGGTAGCCCTGAACGCCGTATCAGCTTCTTTGTTGATGAGATTGGCCAGTACATTGGTCAAAACACGCAAATGATGCTTAAGTTGCAAACCATTACAGAAAGCCTAGGAACTATTTGTGAAGGCCGAGCATGGGTGGTAGTTACATCACAAGAAGATATCGATGCAGTATTAGGTAAGATGCAAGAGGGATCGCGCAAAAACGACTTCTCACGAATTCAACAACGTTTCGACCGCATCTCTCTGTCTAGCTCAAACGTAAGCGAAGTTATCGAAAAGCGTCTACTCGATAAAACCGAACCTGCGCAAAATGCACTTGCAACCCTGTATAGTGACAAAGGCGACATCATTCGCAGCCAATTGAGCTTCGAAAACACTAATACCGCAGAGTTTTCTAACTTCGCAGACACTGCCAACTTTGTATCCAGCTATCCGTTTGCACCCTACCAGTACAACCTAATACAAAAGGTCTTCTCTGGTATTAGTCAAGCAGGCGCAGCAGGTACACACCTTGCTAAAGGTGAGCGTTCATTAATCGAAGCATTCCAAACGGCGAGCAACCAATTTGTTACCGACAGTATTGGCCGCTTAATCCCGTTATACAGCTTCTACCCATCAATTAAAAAGTTTCTAGATACCGCTGTTGTGCGTGATATCAACCACGCTCAAGAAAAAGCATCTATCGACGGTTTTGCCGTTCAAGTGCTACAAATCCTATTTATGATCCGCTACGTCGAAGAGATGAAGTCGACCATAGATAATATCGTCACCTTATGTATCTCAGAAGTTGATCAAGACAAGCGCCAACTTCGCATCGACATTACAGAGCGCTTAGATGCATTAGAGAACAACCTGCTTATCGCACGTCAAGGTGATGAATACATCTTTTTGACCAACGAAGAGAAAGAGATCGAAAAAGAGATCCAAAACACCGAGATCGAAACCTCTGATGAAACCGCGGAACTCAGTAAGATCTTGTTTGATGAGATTTTAAGCAAAAATAAAATTTATAACTACCCAGAGAACAGGCAAAACTTCCCAGTTTCACGCTTCTGTAATGGCCAGCCATTCGATAAGGGCTCAGTAGATAATGACCTGCGTCTTAAAGTGGTATCGCCAATAGACGCCAGCTTCGATGACATGAACGAAGGTGTCTGTGGTAATGAATCTGCTGACTCAATTCTAATCAAACTTCAAGATAAAAGTCGCTTGTTTGACGAGCTGCGCACCTATATCCGCACTGCTAAGTATACCAAGCGCAACGCAGGTCGTGATGCCGATATGGAACTGCTTATCCGTGCTAAAGCGGCTGAGAACAGTGCCAGGCGTAAGCAGATTGTCACCGAGTTAGAGCAGGTGATAAAGGAGTCAGATTTCTATCTATTAGGCCATAACTACAACGCCAAAGGCGCTACGCCAACAGCGATTGTCGATAACGCCTATCGCCAAGTAATAGAAGATACCTTTAACAAGCTTAAATACGTTAAACCTTACGTTGGTGACATTCGTCAGCAGATTCAACAAACCTTGGTTGTTGATGATCTGAGCCAGATGAATATCGACCTGACTGACGTAGAAGCTAATCCCCGCGCTTTAGCCGAATTAGAGCAGCACATCGCCATTAGTGACGAATATAATCGCCCCATCACCGCGGGTGACATGGTGAAAAAGTTCGCACGAAGCCCCTTTGGCTGGAACGATAATGAGATCATTTTAATGATTGCTCGTTTAGCGGTCGCCAACAAAATCACACTACAAGCTAATCAGCAAGATGTACCGCTACGCAGCGCATTTGATCACTTAGACAAAAACGCCAAACGTGCCAATTTGCGTATCCGCCGTATTCAGCAGCAATCAGAAGCGAGCCTTAAGAAGGCTGCCAAACTGTACAAGTCAGTGTTCGGCAAAAATGCGCCAGTTACTGAAAAAGAACTTCACGAACAAGCGCGTCAGCAGCTTAAAGGGATGCTGGCTAAATTAAAGGATTTCAGAGCAAAATCTGACACGGGTCATTTTCCGGGTAAAAATGAGATTGAAGATGGCATCACCACTCTTTCATTACTCGTAGAGCAGCAAGGTAGCTATAAGTTTATCGATGAGCTGCTACGCTTAGGCTCTGAGCTGGAAGACTTTAAAGAGGACTTCGAAGATCTAGAGGTCTTTTACGAGAAGCAGTTCTCAGCATGGCAAAGCTTGGCTAAGGCGTTAAAAGTTGAATTTGCCAAAAACCGTCATCTATTGGAAACATCTGAAGTTGCGAACTCAGCCCTAGAGAAGCTAGAGGCAATCTATAACGATACACGTCCCTACGGGAAAGTACGCCAGGTACAGGGCTTAATTGAATCGGTGCAGTCTGTGAATGATCAGATGCTCAATGATTGTCGCACAGAGGTTGCAGGCAAACTTGATACCGCAATTGAAGATGTACAGCAGCACGTAGCGGCGGCAAATGCGCCAGATACTATCAGTCACAACGCGCTTCGTCCGCTACAACAGTCGCGCAAGCGTTTAGCGCACTTAACCAGTATTGCCGAGATCAATGAAGAGCTTCGTAATGCATCAAATTTAGTGGAAGAAGCTGAAAGGCTCATTAATACCTTTATCGATCAACAAGCTAAGGAAGCTGAGCTTGCAGCTAAATTAGAAGCGGAACATCTAGCAAAGCTTGAAGAGGAGCGTCAAAAGCTAGAAGGACGAAACGATGACCAAAACAAGGTGGCAGAGCCCAAGCCTAAACCTAAACCTGCCCCAGTAGCACCTAAGCCAACACCGAAAAAGCTGGTGACGGTAAAAGCTGCTGATGTCTACCAAGAGCTGGCAGACACAGCTTATCTAGAGACAGAAACCGAGTTAGACAACTATCTTGCTGCGTTAAAGTCTCAGTTATCAGAGCTGCTGGCTTCAAACCATAAGGTTCGAATCAAGTAGCCAAACATTCCCTCACAGAGGCTACACAAGGCATTATCTGTGAGGGAATAACTAAGTATCAAGCAATAATAGAGAGTGGTGATTAAGTTGTCACAATTAGATATCAAGCCAAGTTTCATCAAAGAGCTTATCGGCACAAATAATTACAGCCTACTTAAGCATAACCTTGAGTTTATGTGTAAGGCTTATGACCACTCTTACTTTAATGTGTTGCTTGAACAACTGAATGAACACGAATACTTAGCATTTTTCAATGAATTAAATAGTTCGGTTTTTGATGGGGGATTAAGTTCAAGTGAAATAAATAACAGTATCCAATTATTAAAAATAAATGCTCATGAAATTTTTGTTGATGAGTTTGATATATTTATGCTGAAAAGCAACAATGCACTAGTTTTCAGTGCAGTGCTTGAGTTTCACTTTAAGTTACAACATGTTGTCGAACTGATATTGACAGAACCAGAAGACCTAGCAGGCCAAGAGAGTTTGCTACATACATTCCGATGTACACAAGAAAAAAAGCAGCAATTAACTCAAGAGTTGGAGCTATTAGACATTGGTAGCGATGAATATATTCATACGCATGAGTTACTGCTTGCCATTGAAAGCGAATTACTACAAATAGCCAAAGAAGTAAAAGTAACTAAAGAGAAGTCTAATTTAGCTGCTGAAAGAATAAGCCTGTTCCAGTTATTGCAACCACTACAAAAATTGGGTATGCCCTATAGCATGCAATCACTAGATGGGCAAAATTCAATTAAAACGCTCTACTCTCAAATCAATAAGATCTTAGAGTGTCTCGCTAGCCAATACTTTTCTCTCCCAAATGGAGAATCCGAGTCATTAAGAAACCATATTAGCCCTGAGATATTGTCTCAGCTTCAAGACGGGCAAGGTAAAACTGCCGATTTTGATCTATTTAGGTTCGTTTTCTTACCAAAGGCACCTGATTTAAAGACCCTGCATAAAGCTATTGAGCTTGCTCTGATTCACCTAAACGATCTGTTAAAAACACTAGATCCTGAAAACGCAGCAATCAGTAAAATTGTAGAGTTGCCTAAAGCGCATAAGAATGCAAAAAACTTCAGGCTGTACAAACAAGGCGACCTAGCCATTTTATCTACTCGTAAAGGGACTAAAGTTTTAGAGTTCCAATCTATGGCAGAAGCTGAAGTGTGGAGTCGGCAATTTCAATTACTTAACAGCAATATAAAAATAATCAAAGGACTGCCTGTTCCCAAAAAAACAAAGGTCAGACGAGCTTATTCAACACCTGCGCTAGGTAAAAGAACTTTAGTCGTAGGTAACGCAAATGCATCAACAATATGCAAGACCTGTAATGGTACTGGATTGTGGGGAAACTGTAGAAGTTGTGACGGTAAAGGGTTCTTTTAGAGTGCTGCTCGGCTTTGGTCGTGGGCCACAAAATCTAGTCCCCACTTATCAAGCTTAGTTCAGTAACAAAGTTGCATACAAAATAAAAGCAGGCGCTCTTTGAGCGTGGAGCTTCAACCAAATCAAATGAGAACACAATGAACACCAATAAATTAAAAACCTACGCACCTAAAGCTCGACTCGCTTTCATGCATGCGGTAGAAAAAAGAGCTGCGACATTAGGTCTATATCAAGATCGCATCGCAGATATGACCACTGACGGCGACAGTGCGGTGATTGAAGGCCGTATTTTTACTCGTCAGCAAGGCCAGCAGCGCAGCCAACTGGTACGACGCATCAAAGCCCTAGGTACTAACAACGGCAAGTTGGTTATTAAAGAGGGTTTTAACCAGTTCATCAACGAAATAGCGTTTACCTGGTTCAACCGCTTAACCGCTATTCGCTTTATGGAAGTTAACGAGTACCTAGACCACGGTTTTCGTGTATTAAGCAAAGGGGAGGGGGCAAAATTTGGTGAAGGCTTTGAGATACTCGCCTCTGCGGCAGATGTTGCAGATGACTTAGGTCTTAACAAAGAGCAGATCATCGATATGGTGCTCGACGGCAATAAAGAGGAGGAGCTGTATCGCACCATTCTTCTTGGTCAGTGTCACCAGTTAAGCGAGTCAATGGCTTTCATGTTTGAAAAGCTCGATGATGCAACCGAGTTACTGTTGCCAGATAACCTTACTAAAACCGATTCTATCTTAAAAGATCTAATCAACGACATCCCTGAAGATAACTGGCGGGACTTTGATGAAGGTAAAGGGCAGATTGAAGTTATTGGTTGGCTATACCAGTTCTATATCTCCGACCATAAAGATGCAGTAATAGGTAAAGTGGTCAAGCGAGAAGATATTCCTGCGGCAACACAGCTGTTTACCCCCAACTGGATTGTAAAATACCTAGTACAAAACTCGTTGGGTCGAAAATGGCTTGCGACCTACCCTGATTCTGAACTGAAAGAAAAGATGGAATACTACATCACCCCTGCTGAGCAAAGTGATGATGTTATCGAGCAGCTCAAAGCCATTACCCCGACAAGTGTCGACCCTGAGGCAATTAAAGTCCTAGATCCCGCTTGTGGTAGTGGACATATCTTAGTTGAAGTCTATGAGGTACTGCGTGAAATCTACCTCGAACGTGGCTATCGACTACGTGAGATTCCAGAGCTGATTTTAACCAAAAACATCTATGGTTTAGATATCGATGATCGTGCTGCACAGATGGCTGCATTTGCTGTGTTAATGAAAGCCCGTGAAGATGATAAGCGTATCTTTAGCCGTATTACTGACTCTGTCGGCACTGAGAATGAAATCAAGCTTAACATCTACTCACTGCAATCAACTGAAAACCTCAATATCAACAAGCTGTGGGCAGATTTAGATTTTGACGGTATACAGCAAACTGGTGGAATCTCAGATCTATTTGCAGAGCCACAACAAGACGTTGCCGAAACATCTCCTGCCAGTGCCGATAATCTGGTTTACCTTAACTTACTTCGTTATCTCAAAACGCAGTTTACCGATGCAAAAAATCTAGGTTCATTGATTGAAATAGACAGCAAATATCAAGAATCATTAGTGGCGTTAAAAGCCAAATTACAAGATAAAGCAACAAGTAGCCATCAACCAACGCGATTAGCGGTAGCGACTTTATTACCGATTTTTGAGCAGGCGATTGTATTAGCGACTAAATATGATGTAGCCGTTGCGAATCCGCCTTATATGGGACTAAAAGGGATGAACCTTACCATAAAGGATTTTGGTAAGAAGAATTTCCCAAACTCCAAGTCTGATTTATTTGCAATGTTTATGGAAAATGGGTTTAGAGTATTAAAAAGGGGGGGCTTTAATGCACAAGTGAACATGCAGTCTTGGATGTTCTTATCAAGCTATAAAAATTTCAGGGCTTGGTTATTGAGTACCCATTCGGTCATGACTATGGCTCACCTAGGAGCTAGGGCTTTTAGCCAAATTTCTGGTGAAGTTGTTCAAACTACTGCCTGGGTTTGTCAAAATAACTTTAATTTAAGCTATACCCCTACCTTTTTAAGGTTGGTAGACGGAGACGAATTAAATAAAAAACAAAATTTACTATTAAAGAATAACAAGTATACAAACTTAAGCCATTATGATTTGCAAAAAATCCCAGATAACCCTATTGCTTACTGGATAACATCTGGGTTATTCGATACGTTTTTAAAATTAAAACGAATCGGAGAAATTGCAGAAGTAAAAGGGGGAATGAACACAGGAAATAATGATTTGTTTTTGAGGCGTTGGTCAGAAATTGATCTTTCAAGAATAAAATTCAATTGTAAATCCCATGAAGACACTCTTCTTTATGATGAAAAATGGTTCCCATATAATAAGGGGGGGAGTTGGCGCAAATGGTATGGAAATAGAGACCTAATAGTTAACTGGAAAGATAAAGGAAAAGAGATCCATGCATACAACAATAAGCCTATGGATTATAATGGCGCTCCTGTGAGGGCTAAAAGGTTTCAATTTAAAGAAGCTATCACATGGTCTGACATAGCTATAAAAAGCTTTGCTGCTAGATATTCTCCAGAAGGTTCATTGTTTGACGTGAAAGGCTCATCAGGTTTTACATCTGATCAACATTCTAAAACACTGCTTGCATTAATGTGCTCCCCATTAATAGTCAAGTATATGAAGTTACTAAATCCTAGTGTAACGTTTCAAGTTGGGGATATAAGTCGAGTCCCATTTCCTAGTGAAAAGCCAATAAGTGAAGAATTAGAGATAAATGTAGAAAGAGCTATTTCTATCGCAAAAGAAGATTGGGATAGTTTCGAGGTTTCATGGGATTTTAAAGGAAGTCCTCTTCTCAATTTTAACGACAAATTGTTGTCATCTATCTTTCAAAAAACTTATAAAATGAACTCTGCAACTATTCAAGAGCTCCAATCAATTGAAAATAATAACCTCAAGCATTTGTTGTCTTTATATAGGCTTGATTCTTCAGAGTGTGAAACAGTGCCTGTTAATGAAATTTCATTATTTGTAAATCCTTTGTATCGCTATAAAACTGAAAATCCTACTGCTACGCAACAGGGGGAGGCTATTGGAGAGTTTATATCATACTCATTAGGCTGCATCATGGGCCGCTACTCCCTAGATCGCGAAGGCCTAGTCTATGCGCACTCTGGAAATAACGGCTTCAAAGAACTAGTCGCTGATGGTGCATACAACACTTTTCCCGCTGATGACGACGGCATTGTGCCTCTAGCAGACGAAGATTGGGTGTTTGAAGATGATGCTACTACCCGCTTCCGCGAATTTGTGAAAACGGTATGGGGTGAAGAGCACTTACAAGAGAACTTAGGCTTTGTGGCTGAAAGCTTATGCCTTGATGCCATCAAACCGAAGAAAGGTGAAAGCTCGATCGATACTATTCGTCGTTACTTCTCCACTCAGTTCTACAAAGACCATTTGAAGACTTATAAAAAGCGCCCTATTTATTGGCTGTTTAGCTCAGGTAAAGCAAAAGCATTCGAGTGTTTGGTTTACCTACACCGTTACAACGAAGGTACGCTGTCACGTATGCGCACAGAGTACGTCACACCACTTATGGGTAAGCTTGAAAGCCGTAAGAATATTCTAGAAGATTCCAAAGCCACTGCTTCTGGTGCAGAACTACGCGCAATCGACAAAGAGCTAAAAATTATCGATAAGAAGCAAGCTGAACTGGTCACGTTCGATGAAGAGCTAAAACACCTAGCGGAAATGAAGATCAGCCTAGACCTCGATGACGGCGTTAAAGTCAACTACGGCAAATTCGGTAACCTGCTCGCAGATGTAAAAGCGATTCATGGTACAAACCCTGAAGTGATTTAGCTATTAGGAATGGCACAGTCTATAGACTGTGCCTTGCTATCAATGTACAACAAAGTGTAATGCATTATGATCACTCGCTCCCAAGAACAAAACCTGTTCAACTTATCAAATGATGAGCTGTTTGAAAATCGAACTAATTTGGTTGAGATCACGCTAAAAGATAACTTTTCTTCTTTTGCAAAGGATAGAGGGTTTGGATTCGCTAAATTTTGCAGTTCCAATATTTCAGCAGATATTTTCGTGTCACAGAAAGTAACAAAGAGTATTTTCAATACAATCTCATCAACGTCACTCTCATCTTCATCTTCATTTTGGGCTGAAGTATCTTGCAAAAAAGAGGGGGAAACTTATAAATATCGCGTGGAAGATCTATGGCCACAACTTGATGATGTGATATCACTCTCTAAAAAAGAGCATGTCAAAGAAGCGGCAATTTCTATAAGTCAATTTCACGAGCAAAAACAGGCTTACTTTGATAGAAAGCTAAAAACAGACACCGATGCCCAAAGTGAGCAGCATATATTCACTTACGATGAGTTTTTGTTGCCACAGAAACAGCTTCAACTTCAAGCTAGGTTAACGGACATAGGGAACCCAGACAAAGGATGGGGGAAACATTATACTATTGTTTACACCTATGCAGAATTTTATGCTGAACTCTGGGCGAAACAGCAGCAATTACCTGTCTTAGATTATAACGAGACAAATTTGTTTGCACCTCAGGATTACAACATAGATGGGAAAGATATAAATGTTAAATCTGTTATCGGGGTAGGGAGGCGCAAGGGAACACAATACAGTTCATTTACCGATGGCAACGAAGTGTTGCTTGGTGTATATACACATACTAACAAATTAAATGATGATGCAATTGGGCTATCAATTGATGGCGTGTTTGACCCGAAAAATTACCAAACCGTTAAATTGGCATTGAATTATCTGAAAGTAAACACATCACCTAACGTCTGTTACTTTTCCTCTTTGTATGACTATTTTTTGTCACAAAAAAACAAACCATTTAAGCCATTAGGAATAAATACTTCTTTGACCCTATATGCGGCGAGCGTAAACGCTGTGCCATTACTGCTTAAATCATGCTCAGTGGATGATCTTGAGGATTTACTCAAAAGACTCATTACTGAACCAAACAACCAATTAACTCCGATTATTCTTGAGTTAATTGCGAAAGACCGCATTGAGTTATTCCCCCATTATTTAGCTGATTATGCCATTCATCAAACGATACAAAAACGGGTTGTTGATACTGTCAATATCGAACGATTACTAGAGATAGTGACACCTATATCTCAACGACAGCAACGTTTTATCCTTGATTTACTTAAAGCAAATGAAACACTGAAAGAAGTGCGCTGTCATTGGCACCCTGAAGAAACCATTGCTGAGATGGGGGTGGATATTTATTACTCAGATACTTCTTCAGTTCCAACACTAAAAGCCGTGTGTAGCTGTGATCCAAGATTAAAAACAACCTTTTTTACCTACTCTTGGAAAACAAACGAAACTCTTTGTTATAAGCAGGATGACAATATTTGTGACGTTCAACACTGTGGTTGTTTACTTCATCAGTATAGAGACTACAAGCTAGGTCCTGTTGTTTTAGGAAAGTCATCTTGTACTAAATATGGTAAGAAAAGTTACGATTCTTGGCAGGAAAACAGGGCTTATCCTTATCCATATAGAAGTAACCTATTGTAAAGTAAACCAGTAATGCAAATTTGAACATCATGGTTCTGCTGTTACCGATTTTATTTGAAGGAATATATGAAATTACAAAGTCTAAATGACATATTTGAGCGTCGCATCCTACGTATCCCTGATTACCAGCGCGGGTATGCTTGGTCTAAGCAACAACTAGTCGATTTTTGGGAAGATATCATTCAGCTTGATCCTAAACGAGTCCACTACACTGGCGTTATAACGTTAGAGCCTGTTAAATCGAAGCTATGGCAAAAGTGGGAGCAGGATGAATGGATTATTGATGGTGTCGGTTTTAAGCCTTTCTATGTTGTTGATGGGCAGCAGCGACTAACAACATCGATGATTTTAATTCAATCGATAATTGAGTCAATTGACCCAAATGTACAGCTTAACTATCAGTCACTAGAAAGCATACGCAAACAATATATTCTGTTTAAAGCGGATGATGGGCAGCGTGAAAGTTTCATTTTTGGTTATGAAAAAGATAACCCCAGCGACGAGTACCTTAAAACGACGATCTTCGGAGAGCACTCACATAGCAATCTACATCAAGAAACTCTATACACTCAAAACTTACTGGCAGCGAAGGACTATTTTAAAGAGCAACTTGCTCAACTTGATGTCGAGGATATAGCGCTAATATTTAAAAAGTTAACGCAAAAATTGAAGTATAACTTGTATGAAATTGATGAAGAAATTGATGTTTTTGTAACGTTCGAAACAATGAATAATCGTGGTAAGCCACTCACTAGCCTTGAGCTGCTAAAAAACCGCCTTATTTACCTTTCTACCTTATTTCATGATCATGAAGGGCATGATGTTCTTCGTAATAAGGTCAATAGTGCATGGAAGACGATGTATGAATACCTAGGTAAAAATCCTGAAGCACCATTGAACGAAAATCTGTTTTTGCGTAATCACTGGACAATGTATTTTAAGTACACAAGGAACAAAGGTGATGATTACATAAAATATTTACTCAATGACAAGTTCACGGCAAGGAATGTCACTCATCCAGGGAAGGAAGAGGACAAGATCATCGTCAGTGAAATTAGTGATTATGTGACCAGCT
Source organism: Shewanella sp. 10N.286.45.A1 (assembly GCF_041470405.1). Lineage (NCBI taxonomy): Bacteria > Pseudomonadati > Pseudomonadota > Gammaproteobacteria > Alteromonadales > Shewanellaceae > Shewanella > Shewanella sp. 10N.286.45.A1. The sequence continues at coordinate 18,144 of NZ_JBFRMK010000040.1, read as the reverse complement.
TGCAAGAATCTATTCGTCATTGGTTCTACATCCACAACCCTTATTTCTCGTTAATGGATTATAAGGATGAGCAGAATAAACTGTTGTTGGATCGCCTTCAGCGTTTAAGCTTCAAGGCGTTTAGACCATTGTTGCTAGCTGCTTTTGTCTCTAAGCAAACTGTAGAAGATATCAATAAGCTCCTGGTTGCGGCAGAGCGGTATAATTTTACTTTGTTCTCGTTATGTCATCGCCGTTCAAATACCGGAGATTCTGAGTTTTTCTCTATGGCGAGGGACTTAGCGACGGGAACGATTTGTATAGATTCAGTGATAGCTAATATTAACAGCTGGATTGATAGTTACTACGATCCTCAGAGGTTCTTGAGCTACATTGCAGAGAAGTATGAGCTTGGTCTTGGTGGTTTCTTCAAATGGGATGGCTTACGTTATTTTTTATATGAACATGATCAGTGGTTAACCACACGGGGTAAGCAATCGACCAATAAGTTGGGTTGGTCAGATCTTAAAGCAACCAAGAAAGACAACATTACAATTGAGCATATCTTTCCTCAGACCCCTGATAATGAGTATTGGCAGGCGCGTTTTGGCCACTTAGATAATGAACAAACCACTCTTATTGCTAACTCACTGGGTAACCTAGTGCCTCTTAGTCGTGCAAAGAATTCAAGCCTACAAAATGATGGCTTTGATGATAAGAAAAATAACGGAAGTGGAGTTGGTTACTACAACGGCTCTTCTTCAGAAAATGAGATTGCTCAGCATGCTGAGTGGCTACCTGAAAACACTCTTGAACGAGGACTAGAGCTACTTGAGTTTATGGAGAAAAGGTGGGCTGTATCAATTGGTGATGAAGAGTTTAAAACTAAACTCCTCCACCTGGACTTTTTATCAAGGAAGGAAGAGCTTGAAGCTGTAATCTAATCTGTTTTAGCTTTTGATTACAGTTGCTTGTTAATAATTATTTTAGGGACAATGTGTAGATGAGTAATACATACAGAAATGATAAATACTTGGAGTTACTTCGCTATGCAGACAATGAGATGCTTAGTGTTTTAGTTAAGTACCTCACTATAGATAAAGATGGTGAGTTGAGGTATACCGAGACGCTTACAGATAATACAGAATTTAAAGCCGCTGATGGTGACTATCAGCAAGTTTGGCAACAGATTGCTGGCGAGCTGCAACATTTTGGTGGCGATACTCTGGTTAATTTGTGCAGACGCTCAGGTGTTGAATATAAAGAAGTGCTCATTGATGTCTGTAAGAAGCTAAAGATAAAAACTGATTATAAAGCTGAAGTAGTTAAAATAGAACAAGCTTTATTAGCAAAACTATTTCAAGATTCATGGGAAAAAATGTCTGAATCTGAAAGAGCGGAGTTAAGGAAAGAACTCAAAGTAGATACTTCTTTAACAAGTGGTGCTGCTTTAACTGCAATTATTGCCGCAATACGAATGGGAGGCTTTATGTCTTACCAAGTCGCTATGATTGTTGCTAATGCTGTTGCAAAAGCATTGCTTGGGCGTGGGCTAACTATTGCTGCCAATGCAGGGTTAGCTCGTGTTATAGGTATTTTTGCAGGCCCAATAGGCATTGCTATTACTGTCCTTCTTACAATACCAGCAATTAGTGGACCTGCATTTAGAGTGACACTACCTGCTGTTGTGCAAATTGCAGCTATGCGCCAACAAATGCTCAATGAAAAGGACCCTATTTTCTAATGGAAACTATCTTTACTTTTGATTGGATAAAAGTTTACCCCAAAGTTCTTGAAGGACTGAAAAGTGGGAAGATTACTTTACGTGATGGTGTTGCCTATTGGACTGAGCTTGCAGATAAATCAGGTATTGTTCAGCACATGCCGTTAAAGCAAGTTTCATTTGATTCTGACAAAATAAACGAATTAAGTCAGTTGCTCCAAGCTACCCATTCCACGCAGTTGGTCGCAATTGGTTTATCGACCACAATCGTTGTTGGAGCCATCGTTGTTCAGACAATGTATCTTGCAAATAAAATAGACAAACTTCAGAAGCAAATGGACCTGATTTCATCTGATATAAATGCTCAAAATGTGATGTTTTATATGGAAAAACTTTCAAAATATTTTGGTGTGGTCGAGTCTTCAAGAGTTCTTTTGTTGGATCGATCTTTAGTTCCGGAAACTCAAGATATTGCCTCTAATTTGATTACTCAGCTATCAACCGAACGCAACGAAGTATTGTCATTAATAGATAACCTCATTTCTTATGCTGAACAATTAACTGATCGCCATTTTGAACAGATGTTAGATTTCATCACAATGATGCTTGATATTATACCCAAAGCCATTTACATCGAAAGTCAGCTTTGTGACCGGTATGGAAAGTTTAATCTTTCTGAGCACTTGATGCGTGAGAGTAGCAAGCGTTATAGCCAAACAATCGAATATTATAGAGGTTGGTGCAATTCAAAAGCCAAAGCTGCTATTCGGGGAGATGCTAACCCTATTGCGTTATCTTTTCATGAAAAGAAGGATGATTTGAAAGCGTTGTTTGAATCAAGTAACAACAAGGCACTGCTTAAATCATTAACACGTCCAGCGTTAGAAGTCAGAACGTAGATATTCTATTTTATTCATTAGCTAGGAATGAGGTATTTAACAGTGGGTAACTATTACACCAATTTCATTGACCCTGGTAATAGCGGTGGCTCTGTACCAACTCCAGACACCTGTGTTGCCTTTACTCCTAGTGAAAGCAATTATCAGTGTCGTTTTTGCAATGAGACATTTACGACTGATGATAAACGGGTTCATCACGAGTGGGACAAACATCCAAGTAAGACGCCACAATTACTTATTTTTGGCCGTTCAGTTGGATCGACTTCAGTCTCGGTTCGTACAAAACTGACTAATGGTGATATCGAGCTTACTCATTACGAAAAAATCTTTAGCAATGATATCGAAATGGACTATGTAGGAATGCTTGAGCTGCTTCAGTCTAAGGATAAGTATTACTTTGAACTAGTGGTTACAAATCAAGGGACTAGAAAAGAGTTCAAAATCGATATCGATGTGGCTGACTCTAATGAATTAGAAAAAGTTGATGAATTCTTTTGGCTATTTTTAAGTAGAGATGATTTTACAGACGAGCTAGTCACCCAATTTGTTCATGCTTGCGCAGAGTTACCAACAGTACGCAATTACGTTGATGGTATAGTTAAGTACCTCCAAGGAATTATGGCAAAAGACAATAATGCTAAGGTATTAACCTTTGAAGACTTTGAACCACGCTTTAATCAAGCTAGAACACAACTCAAACAGTACAACACCCCAATTTCATTTGCTATTCAAGCTGTCATAGATTTTAACCAAAACCAATTTGATTCAGTATATCTCAATGCTACTCCTGGGTTGCAAGCAGCGATGGCATTTTTTAATGGGTCGTCATTAGCAAGCTTAAGTACTATCTCTAGTAAAACCGGAAATCAATTACCAATAGATAGGGTGACCTCTCTATTAATTGATGATGTGATAGTAGTATTTAATGAGCATACTGTTGAGACGGTTAGAGATTGTATTGATACGTTGCCTAAGCGCAACATTAGCCTGAATGACCGTATGAAATTTGATTTTTTACTATTAAGAAAAGCATATAATACAGGCCAAATTGATCTGGTACAAAAAATGAAAAAGAGACTGTCTCATCATGAGTCATTCAATTTAATGAAAATAGAAGAACATCATAATGCGTGAGAATTTTACCAATAACTCGAAAAAGCCGATCGTAAATTTCAGTAGCCTTCCTGATTTGCTTAGTGACCTATTTAGTGTTGTGGCTGATGGAAAAAACAATAAGAAAAAGCCACTTAAGCTACTATCCGAACATCGCAATTCATTAGCTGAGCTGCCGATGAACTCCAGACTGTCGATTAACGAGCGTAATGCATTAAGTAAAAAAGTCCTCGATACTGACAGTGAACTTAAGGTGTTATTAGCATTAGTTGTTGCTAGTGCAAATTGCAGACATTTAGAGGTTCGTAAAGAGGTGTTGTCTTTTGCATGTGAGGTAATTAGTAATATTACGTTCCTTAATCCTTTAAATAACTCGAATATATTTTTACTTGGTGATATCTCATCAACTAACTCCGGTTATTTGCCTCACTTAATTTTGCAATTGAGAAACAGCTTCGAGCACTTCAAAGGGGAAACCTACAAGCCCGCGCAAAAGAAAACCCTGGAAGCTAATATACTTGCTATAGCCCACATATGGACATTCGAAACAGGTAAGTCAGATATTGAAATCACTCTCAATAGTTTCAATAAGCTGTTAGCTGATAGTTTAAAGCCTGTTGATAGTAAAAAGGCCGTTTCTATAGATGGTGACGGGCATGCAAAAACGTCAATGGTGTATTTTTTAGCATCGATAACCAGCAGCTCTTTACTTAAAGATTTCTCCGCAACGTTGTCTTATTTTAAAGCTAGGCAAGAAGCAGCTAAATCGGCTTCTATAAGTGCTCGACGTGAGGTGGGAGATTTAGCCGAGAAGAACAAGAAGCTTGAAAATAAAATAAAAAATCATAAATCAGAGGTTCAAGAAAGGGATGCCTTGATTGAAGACCTCAAGCAGCAGTTAACGGCACTTACTGAACAAAGTTCCGAAAGTGAGCTGTCGTTGAAAGCCCAAAAAGTTCATTTAAAGGATGATACCTCTAAAGCTAAAGCTAAAGCCCTAAACTTTCTTGAAGAGGAGCTTCTATCGACGTTACAAAGCTCACTTAAGGCGTTAGACCGTGAAACCCCGAAAGTGCATATCGCGGTTCATAATATTGATGTAATGATTGAGCGAGTTGAAGAGGAGTTAGAATGGTTCAAAAAATAGGAATAGATTTTGGCACGACTAACAGTCTGATCTCTGTTGTGACCAAAGAAGGAAAAATCAAATCGTTTACTGAACGAAATCGTCCTCATCCATCTGTAGTTTCTTATGATGGTGGAAAAACTGTTTGTGGCTCGAAGGCTAAACAGAAATTAGAAGAGAGTGGTGTTGGTGTATTCGGCAGCACCATTCGAGGCCCTAAGAAGTTTATTGGCAGTGATCACATACCTGTTGGTGGTGCAATTAAACATCCTAAAGATGTTGTTGCTGATTTGATGCGCTTTTTAATTCAGCATGCTGAAGATGATGATGGTGCTGATATTGCAGATCTTTCGACAGCAGTAGTTACTATACCTGTTGCTATGGATGGGCGCTCGAGACAAGCGCTTCGTGAAGCAATGTTAGATGCAGGGATTAAAGTTGACTCTTTTGTGCATGAGCCTCTTTCGGCTCTATATGGCTACTATAAGGATCAATCTGATCCTTTAAACTCTTTGAGAAGAGATGAGGGTAAAACCATACTTGTTTTTGATTGGGGTGGGGGCACTCTTGATTTAACATTATGCCAAATTCGTAATGGCACAATTGTTCAGGTAATGAATCGTGGTAATAATAAAGTTGGTGGTGACTATCTTGATGAAGCGATTTTACGCTTCATCGAGGAGGAGCATGCTAAAAAGTTTGCTTGGACTGAAGAGACTAAAAAATCTCGTCATCCTGGTATGAAAGCCAAGCTTCTTGAGCAATGTGAACGTGCAAAAATTATCTTGTCGAAGCGCTCAAAGAGTATTGTGTTTGTTCCTGATTATTACAATGGAGATAGCGAGGAAGAGTCAGAGATAGAGTTTGAATTAAGCCAAGAGACACTAGAGTCCATCTCTCGTCAAATTGTAAATCAAGGTATAAAGGAGATTGAGCACCTTCTAAGCACTGAGCAAGCAGATTTAGATCACCAGTCAATAGCGCTTTGTTTGGCTACTGGTGGAATGGTAAGTATGCCGATAATTGAACAGCAGTTGCGCGAAATATTCGGAGTTGCAGTGCTTGAGGTTTCTCCAAAAGGAGATCGAATTATTTCTGAAGGTGCAGCTTGGATTGCTAAAGAGAACTTAAACCTGTCTTTAGCTAAGCCATTTGAGCTAGTAGAAGCTAGAAATTCGCTATTGGCTTTGATGCCTGAGGGTACAGAGTTACCGAAACGAGGGAATAGCAAATCTATTCCCCAAGGACTGTATTGCGCAGACCCACGTGATGGGAAAGCGGTATTAACTTTTAAACGACCTCAAATGGTAGGTAAAACGGCTGCAGCTGATCGGCGAACTACTTATGCTAATTTAAGTGTTCCTGTTAACCCAGAATTTCCTCCAATGAAAGAGAGAATTGAGGTTCTCGTTGAGGTGGATGAGAACTACATTGTGACAGTAAGAGCCCTTGCTGCCGACATACAGCAGCAAGTGTCTCATCAAATATACGACCTTGAATTTTCCCTAAGAACTTCAGTTTCAAATCAAGAGGCACTTACAGTAAAAAAGTGCTGAAGGGACAAGGGGAGTACCAAGGTGTGGCAGTGAGATCTAATGTGACTCATAACTGTAATGCTTGGAATCTTGTTCCTGGAGAATTACTGAAGAAATTTAATGACGATAATCCATTTTTTAAGCAACACATGACAACAGAACAGTGGGATGAACACTTGTTCTATCAACCCTGTTCCTACTGCGGTTCTAGATGGAAAGTTGGTTGTTGTTGATATTGCTTTTCGTGTGTAAATTGCTGGTATTTAGTGGTGGACAGTATACTTTTGACTGGCCCAAATTAACGTTTAACCCCTTACACATAGTGTCAATGGTAGTTGATATACGAATTAAAGGCTCCTAGCCATGCGGAGCAGTATGTTGTTTTTTAATCTACTGCTAAGAAAATGATGAGAATAAGGCTGAATTTAGCTAATGAATTTTGAACAATTAAAACAGGGTCTTCAGGCCAAATTTGAGAGGAGCCGAATTGTCTTTTGGCAAGACACCGACAATGAGTTCAATGACCTTGTTGAATGTCTATCTTTTGAGACTGCTTACAGTGATACTCAAATTGTCCATTTAGATACTCTTTCTCACCTAGAGGTAAAGCACCGTGTAGAGTTAATAGAGCCAGAGACTGCTTTTTTACTGTATAGCAATAGTGCACCTAATGAACCGATTAGAGACTGGTTGTACGATATTAGGCTTTATGCTCAAGAGTTTTATGCTGATAGCAGCTCAATGATTCTTAATGATATCGGTATGAATATGGAGTTTCGTCCTGTTATTACCAAGTACAAAGCGTTCTTTGGCAGTAAACAGCGTGTGGCTCGGCTAAAGAAAGTGCTGCCGACATCGGCAACTGAAAGTGAACTTGAACTTGCGTTAATTGCAGCAGCTTTAAAAATCGAGACTCCAACTTTCGTCACTATTTTGCAGACTCTATTAGGTCAGCTAGCTGATGACTTTGAATCAGATCATCTATTAGCCGAGCTTGAAAAATTTGACCTCTCTGATTCTTTTTGGCGGTTTGCGTATGACGAGTTGGGCTATATTGTCGAAGCCATAGAGGAGGGGGCAGATCAAAAACCGACGATACGTGAGCTTGCAGTAAAACTTCTCTTTACTGAATGCTATCAATCTTTGATTAATAGTGGTTGCTCGAATAGCGATGAAGTTGTTAATCGCTTTACTACCCACCTGTTACCCATGCCAACCCTAGAACAACTCGAATCAGGTTATACCGCTGAACGTGTAGGGATGAATTCTGGAAGGCGTGCGAAAGTTGTTAGTTTCGTAGTCCAACTTCGTGAGAGTCGAACCTATCAAAGTAATTACAATCGACTTGCAAAGCGTATAGAAAGTGATTATGAAGTCTCAGATAAACTGCTGCTAATTGAAACTCCAGATAAGTTGCGGCTTGTTGAAACTTTTGAGTTTGCTGATAAGCAGATATCGGTATTACTCGTTAAGTTAATTGCCTCGTTAAGCCAAGAAGAGGTTAATAACCTGGTATCGCACCGTCTTTCTACCCACTGGTGCCACGTTAAGCCAGAGTTTGTTGATACTAAGTACACGAATGTTTACTCAGCGATTAAAGCTGCTAAACAGTTTTACTCCTTAAAGTCGAAATACATTGATGGTTTTGACTTTGCTTCAGCTAAAGAGCTGTATAGAGCCTATGAAAATGAACTTTTCCAATTTGACACCGCATACCGCAGCTTTTGTGAAAATGCTAGCCATGTGGCCCATCAAGGTTCAGACATCCTAAAAAAGCTTAAGTTAGTCGATGATATCGAAGAGCTGTATGTCAATTGGTTCCTGCATGATCTTGCCATCGCTTGGGGTAAGCATGTAGATGATGAAAACCTGTTAGAGCAATGGAAGATTGGTGGTTTATTTAATCAATATGACTTCTACAACAATGAGGTAGAAAGGATATTCCAGTCGAGTCAAATCAAGCGGGTGTTCGTTATTATCAGCGATGCATTGCGCTATGAGGTTGCCCACGAAATACATGAGAAGATTAACAAAGAGAAACGCTTTAAGTCTGTTATTAAGTCACAACTGGGCGTTGTACCAAGTTATACCCAACTTGGTATGGCATCTCTGTTACCCCATAAAGAGCTGACAGCCCATATTGGTAAAGATATCAAGTACAAGGCTGATGGATTAAGTGTGCATGGCCTTGAGAATCGACATGCAATCCTTAAAAAGTATCAGGGGATGGCAGTCAAGGCTTCAGATGTTCTTAATTGGACAAATGAAGAGGGCCGAAAGGCCGTTTCAGATGCGCGAGTTGTGTATATTTATCATGATGAAATAGATGCAATTGGTGATAAAGCTGCAACAGAGAATAAAACGTTCGAAGCTTGCGCTAAGGGAGTTGAGGAAGTTAGGTTATTAGTTGAGCGTATTATTAATAAGCTAAATGGCAATAGAATCTTAGTAACTGCTGACCATGGATTTTTGTTTAAGTCGAGTGATGTTGTTGAGTCTGATAAGACAGCATTGTCAGTTAAGCCAAGTGGAACAGTTGAAGCTAAAAAGCGCTATCTCATTGGCCAGCACCTTCCTGAAGATAGTTTCTACTGGAAAGGTGATATGGCTGTAACAGCCAATTTATCTACTAATGGTGATCAGGCTGAGTTTATTGTTCCTCGTGGTTCAAATCGTTTTAACTTTGTTGGCGGTGCCAAGTTTATTCATGGCGGTATTATGCCGCAAGAGGTTTGTGTGCCAGTGCTGCGCATTGAGCATCTAAAAACAACTAAGCAGAAAACAACGGCTAAACAAAAAGTGGGTGTCGTACCTTTAAGTAATGGACTTAGGTTGGTTACTCTAAGTGAGAAAGTTGAGTTTTTGCAGACTAATGCTGTTGGCGAACAGTTTAAAGAGCGTAATTTAAGTATTTGGATAGAAGACCCCGAAGGTGTCGTTTTATCTAACAAGGCGCAGGTTCTGTTTGACTCTACAGCCTCTAATAGTGATGAGCGTAAACGTAATGCGATATTGACCCTAAATGGCACAGGCTTTGACCGAGCAGTAACCTATAAGTTAGTTATGTGGGATACCGAGCAAAGTGATCGCTATGCAACGCATTCTGTAACGATTGACTTGGCAATCCAAGACGACTTTGATGATCTTTTTTAACGGATAAGAAGAATGACCAACGATAATATTACCGAAGAAATTAGAGATATAAGAGACTTCGATCTTGATGAGCTGATGACGGCTGAATTTAAAGGTCGTGTGGTAAGAAAAGATTTAACTAAGCAGCTAAAAGAGGGCGCTAATGTCCCTGTTTATGTGCTTGAGTATCTGCTGGGTATGTATTGCTCAGCGACTGATGATGATCTCATTGAAGCGGGTATGATCCGTGTTAAGAAAATTCTAACGGATAACTATGTAAGGCCTGATGAAGCGGAAAAAGCAAAATCACTTATTCGTGAAAAAGGTAGTTACAAGGTTATCGATAAGGTATCGGTTAAGTTAAACCAGAAGAAAGATATATACGAAGCTAACCTCTCTAACTTAGGTATTAAAGATGCTGTGGTACCTAATGGCATAGTAAAAGATAACGAAAAGCTACTCACTGGTGGGATCTGGTGCATCATCACTTTGAGTTACTTTTATGAAGAGGGGCAGAAAATATCACCATTTAGTGTCGCTAATTTAAAACCTATCCAGATGCCATCTATGAATATGGATGAGGTGTTTAATGCTCGTAGGAGTTTCACTTTAGACCAGTGGATGGATGTTTTACTTCGCTCAATTGGCATGGAACCAGCCAACTTAGAGCAGCGTGCAAAATGGCATTTGGTTGCTCGAATGATCCCATTTGTTGAGAACAACTACAATGTGTGTGAGCTTGGTCCTCGCGGGACTGGTAAATCACATGTTTATAAGGAGTGTTCGCCTAATTCTTTATTAGTTTCAGGTGGTCAAACAACAGTGGCTAACCTGTTTTATAACATGTCATCCCGCCAAATTGGTCTGGTAGGTATGTGGGATGTGGTGGCATTCGACGAGGTCGCTGGTATCCGTTTTAAGGATAAAGACGGTGTGCAGATCATGAAAGACTATATGGCTTCAGGATCTTTTTCTCGTGGCCGTGATTCTATTGAGGCGAAAGCCTCTATGGTTTTTGTCGGTAACATAGATCATAGTGTCGAAACCCTAGTAAAAACTAGCCATCTGTTATCCCCTTTCCCTGATGAGATGATTGATGCGGCATTCTTTGACCGTTTCCATGGCTATATTCCTGGCTGGGAAATACCCAAAATGCGGCCGGAATTTTTTACTGACCGCTTTGGCTTAATAACTGACTACCTTGCTGAGTATATGAGAGAGATGAGAAAGACGACTTTCTCTGACTCTATAGACAAGTTCTTTAAGCTGGGTAATAATCTCAATCAGCGAGACGTGATTGGTGTTCGTAGAACAACCTCTGGATTACTGAAGCTGTTAGTGCCCCATGGTGACTATACAAAGGAGGAGGTGAGAACTTGCTTAATTTATTCCCTAGAAGTGCGTCGCCGTATTAAAGAGCAGCTTAAAAAGATTGGTGGGATGGAGTTTTTCGATGTGAACTTCAGTTACATAGATAACGATTCTTTAGAAGAGTTTTTTGTCAACGTACCTGAGCAAGGGGGAGCAAACCTGATTCCAGCAGGAATTTCGAATGCTGGAGTAGTTCATTTTGTGAGTGAAGGGGCAACAGGAAAGTTAGGCGTATATCGCCTAGAAACACAGATGACACCAGGTACAGGAAAGCACTCTACTTCAGGATTAGGGCCTGATACTCTTGCAAAAGATCAGGTTAGAGTAGGCTTCGAGTATTTTAAAGGGAATTTAAGCAGGATCGCGGCTAATTCGCACTTTTCAGAGCATGAGTTTCACCTTCACTTTGTTGATCTTCAGAGCTCAGGTAATAGTCATACTGCGAGTTTGTCTTCACTTGTGGCTTCTTGCTCTATTTTGCTTAAAAAGCCTGTGCAGGAACAGATGGTTGTATTGGGAAGCATGACGCTAGGAGGTGTTGTTAATCCTGTGCAAGATCTAGCCTCAAGCATGCAGGTCGCATTAGAAGCTGGCGCAACTAAGGTGTTATTGCCTATGGCTTCAGCAACTGATATCCCAACCGTTCCTGCCGAAACATTCACCAAGTTTCAAGTGAGCTTTTATAGCGATCCAGTTGATGCAGTTTATAAAGCTTTGGGGGTTAATTAGGGGGGGCTGCAACTGATAAGGCTGTTGAAGGCCTTCTATCTAGGTGGAGGGCAGTAAACGAACCTGAATCAAGTTCTCGTATTGAGTTATTTAGCTGATTAAATCACTTAAAAACATTCGGACTTTAATATTTGGCGTGCTTAACAAGATATAGCACGCCAATAGTCATCACTGCAGCTGGGATTAAAAAGTACATTTTTTCTCCTTAGTTTTTAGCTTAAGCAATTGGAACTAACACATAGCTTGCGCGCCATAGGTTCACTTTGCTTGGGCTTTCTGTGCAAAGTCTTTGGTATGTTGTAGTGCCTTAAGTCAGTTTGCAGGTACCTAAACTATAGACGACGAGATGCCTATATCACCTGTTTCTATGTAGTTTGGTAATCACATATATTCCGCGATGTACGCCAGGGTTCATGCATTGATTTGGTACATGATTAGATCAGACCATGCATCTAGTGCTTTCTCTTTATCTTAATTGTTGAACTTGCTTATACCAGGGATGTATTTTTCAAGGATATGCTGTTCTTTAAGCTCTAATTCCACTTTGGTACTCCCTCTGGCTGGCACTATCCGTATTCGGCTGGCTAGTATAGTTGGATATGACTAGCCAGGACTGAACGAACACCTCTGATGTGCTTACTTTGCTATTGGCTAGCAACGGCTGTTTGCTGTTGAACTTCCTCCCTGACAACTTCAACAAGACTCTCACTCACATCTAACTCTTTACATAGCACTCTAACCAAGCGAGTGACGTGGCGGCTGAATTTATTGTGTGGGTTAAACTCGTTGTATAGGCTGAGCCAAGCGGCGACTAGCTTCTGTTCGTTATAGCCTGAATGTTCTAGTTGGTAGAGCATATCAATTATCGCTTCATCTTCGCCTCGTTCATCAAGATCTATAATATCGAATTCACTCATACCCATGTTGTTCTCTGGGGGGAATTCTTTATTAAGATGCTCGGCAAGGTTTTTAGTGGGCTCAAAATCGTCGAAGTCTACAAGCTTTCGCAAGAATAAGGGGACGTCGAGTGGGTCACTTTGCTCACAATGGATCGCTATTGGCGCACTTTGTGTGCAAGCTGTATCAGGAGCGGCGCTTCTACTAAACATGAGACTATTAGCCACAGCACCGAAGCCACTCTGCCCAGCGGGTAGTTGGTGGGCGATGGTTTGTAACTGCGGGAGCCCTGCATTACCTTTGTGTACATTGTTTTTTACTAGAATATAGCTGGTTGATTGCGTTATCAGTTGATACTTCTCGGCTATTTCAAGTGCTTCGCTATCACTTACTTGCGTGAGTCGGTCGTGGGCAGCAAGCCTGGCGAGTAAACCGTTATCATTTTGTTTTTGTGTGACGGTAATGGTAGCGCCGTACATTTCTTTTTCGTATTCAGCTTGGTTAAACTCACCTTCGTAATAGAGATCTGCCGTTGCGGCTGGGTAGCCTTCATACAGAGTGAAGGCATTAACTGTATCACCTAAAAAAAGTGTGCTTTTGTGGGCGGGCAATGGATCAAAGCATAGTGGCGCTGAATATTTGTCGCTAAGGCATAGCTGTGGATCTGTTAGTGGAGTTTGCTTAATACGCTTGAAGTGCTGCACGATGCGTGTGCTCATGACTTCGTTTGGTGTCACAAAGTCACTGGCACCCTGGGTGAGTGTGGCAAGTTTCGATAAAAAGGCTTCACTGACTGCGCTGCCTACACCAATAACAAAATGGCGATGGTTTGACTGGGTCGCATTGTTGATGACTTGGTCTTCATCCCAGATTTGACCATCTGTGATCAGCAGTAGGTCGGTTGGTAATCCAGTGGGTGTTTGTGAGCGATAAGCGGCATTTAATGCCGATTTCATCTCCGTTCCACCTAAGTTAGCTTCTAGGTTGTGTAGTTGTCTTTGGGCTATTTGAATATTGGCGCTAGTGGCTAATACAGACTCGTTAAACAGCTGCTTGTGGTGTGACCCAAATAAGATGATGTTGAACCAGTCATCACTTTTGAGTTTGTTAACAATTTCAATGAGTGCAATGCGCGCCTGCTTTATCGAATCACCAGCCATTGAGCCTGAGCAGTCGACTACAATTTTTACGCAGCGTGGTTCAGGTTTTGGCGCTGGTGCCGTTTCAAGTGTAGGAATAAATGAGGTTAATGCCACGGTATGCTCACCGTCATTAGCCCAGTAGCCTTCGCCTACATATCCGTTTGGTTTAGCGAGTTCTAGAATAAAGTCGCGATCCATGGGTTGCGGGCTGTTAAAACTCACTCGCATTATCTGGTCGTTAACTTGGTGCTGTATCTCATGCGTCGGGCAGTGAATCGCAGTGCCTGCTAATAACCCTTCAATTGAAATTGAAAAGGTTGATTTATAAGATGCTGCTAACGCATGTTGCGGTATTTGGTGTTCTGCAATGGTGCCCTGTTGCGGTACGCCATATTTGGGGGCGATGGTTGTGGGAAGGTAAAAACGCAAGCTGTCAGCTTGCCACTGATGTAGTTGAGCGTAGCAAAAGGTAATAACGGCGGCTTCACCGGCTAAAAGATTGCCTAAGTTAATACAATAAAGGCCATCATTAAGTTTACTCAGCATGACGGCGGTATCACCACTGACAATCGCCTCTTCATAATCCTCTTCTGCGGCTTTGTTTGCTTTTACGTGACCTTGCAGTAACTCGCCATTTATTTCGATTTCTAATGAGGTGAGTACAGCGTCAATAGGAAGGGGGAAGGTATAGACGGTTTCGATATTAGTTGTTGAATTGTTTTGATAGTGCTGTTTTATTTCGACTTCAGATAATACGCCTGTGAGCTTTGCTGTTATATCAACTGACTCTAATGCAACTTGCTCACCCGATAATGATGTTAATCCAATTTCACTGTTCATTTCTCTTCCTTATCGCTTGATGTGATGCGTTGGTACAGCGAGATGACTTCTAGTGTTAGTTGTTTGGCTTGTTCTGGTGTTAACCCAGCTTTGCTTGGGTTTAGTGTGAGTGATATACCTTCATCTATGTGTATGTGACTACAGACTTCTATATCACCTGCTTTGGCGCGCTTGAGTGGTGGAAGGGGCTTGGTATCGCTTGTATCGAACAGCAGGTCACCGATGCGATCGAGTGATAAGCCTGCATCTTGCCACTTTTTAATTTCGAGCAGTCGTTCTAAGTGTTTCTGAGTATAAAACGCACCGCGTCCACTGCCTTCAGGCGCTTGAAGTAACGCTTTTTGGATATAAAAGCGTACAGTGCGAGGTTTCAGTTCAACCAGCTGGCAAAGATCATTAAGGTTGTAGCGCATAGTATTTGAGCCGGATGATTTTTAGTGACACCAATACTAGACAGTGATACTGTTCAGATCAACTGTTAAGTTATTTATTTTACATTTCTTACAAGAAATGAGTGAAAGGGGTGTTGCCTTGGTCAACGATAAAATTGTTCATCTCCCGATATGGCGGTTGCTGGAAGCAGTAACCACCTCACAAGTGGAGATAGAAAATGAAACAGAGGCGTTCGCTCAGAAGGCATCATTACAACCGTAAAAAGCAACAAGTTGCCAAGCGTAACTATTTTGGTCACTCGATGGGGGAGTGGTTCTCAGAGCCGAATTTGAAATTAGGTCTTTATGCCAATACGGCTAAGTGTTGGTCATGTGATTGTTGTTCCAGTCCAAGAAAAGATAAAAGTCTAAGATTGAAAGATAGATTAACTAACCAAGAGAAAAGAGCTGATATCTCGCTAAAAGAGTATCTGGCTTCTTTGGGCGTTGAAAACAACTAGCTATGAATAAGTAAATTTAACTTGAGCGGTTTTGAGGGCTGTTGCTCTATTAAAGCTTTATCTGCTTAAACAAGAGCAACTCCCTGCGGGTTGAATGCCCTATAGACACTCAATCTTTGGCGTGCTTAACAAGATATAGCACGCCTATAATCATCACTGCAGCAGGGATTAAAAAGTACATTTGTTCTCCTTAGTTTTTGGCTTAAACAATTCGAATTAACACGTAGTAGCTAGCGCGCCATAAGTTCACTTTGTTTGGGTTTTCTGTGCATAGGCTTTGGTATGTAGCAATGCCAAAAGTCAGTTTACACGAACCTAAACTATAGACGACGAGGTACCGAATATCACCTGTTTCGATGTAGACAGAGAACAACCAGAACAAGAGTATTACGCCAAATAATAGCGGGATACTGGTTGTCTGGTCTCTCGTTAGCTTTTTATTAAACATCTAAAAGTCGTCAAATCCTGAGCTAAATGAATCACAACCGCTGTCAAATGAACTATCAAACGAATCGTCGAATGAGCTATCAAATCCACAGCTAAATGAGTCGTTAGTGGTGTCACTCACCACATCATAATTTGAATCTGTTGCCGACTCGGTTACTCCATACGGATTGCCGTGAATGTCTACACTACTACCCGGCACCATAGCCGTGCCATCGATATTGACTAGAGGCTCAGTGCTAATGTTTTTGCTCATACTTATCTCCAAAAATTGTTGTTTAAATGTTCAATCCTCTCTATACACATTAATGATAAAATGCTAAATTACAAACTTGTTTGACTGAACTGTCAGCAACAAAAAGTTTGGCGCTTTCCTCAAGTTATTCTTCATTTTTTCCTCGAAAAAACCGCAAAAAATTCCCGTTATGCTAAAACGAATGTGCGCTTTTATAGCAAAAATCGGCACGAGTTTTTGTGACAAAAGTGCATGTGAAACATGCTATCAGCTCGCGTATTTGGATGGATACGAAGTATCGATTCAAAGGAGCAACGCGCATGTACAGCTGGTCTGTACTAACCGTATTTACATTTTGCTTCAGCAAAATTTAGCCTCACATTTGGCACAAATTGATGGCTAAACCCTTCGCCTTTTCGTCAGAAAAGCAAGGCGTCGAAAGAGGGAATAGAGGTGGCACACATCCCCTCGTCGTAAGCGGTGAAAATGCGGTTAGTACAGAGCGGAGCGAGATACATGCGCGTTTGATGTCTTGAATAGCTAGAGCGTAGCTCGTAAGACAGTGTTGATGACGAGTCATCAGCGCTGGCGGGCGATTCAAGGCATATGGATGTGTCACGAAGTGATTCATCCATCAGGCAAAGCCTGGCTTGGTAGCGATACTTATCGCTATTTTCATCCCGAGAGGGAGAAATAAGGTTCTCGGAATAAATATCAGCACTTTGTTGGCTAAACTGCCATTGTTTGTACTGCTAAGTCCTACCTCTTGATATCGCTTAATAACGCAATGATAGGTATCCAGATGTACGAGCAAAACATTTCGCAGCAACAGCTCATCAACCAAACGATAATCGCAGCCGGTGAAGCAGGGCGGTTATACCAACCTTATCTATCGATGCCAATGCGATATGAGCACGGCGCTAACAACAATCAGATTGGAAAAAGCAGACGGGCGTTAACGATGAAACTGGTGGCACGTTTTGGCGTGACATCTCCAAGCATTATCTCTTGGCTTTATGGCGTGCCTCATCGACTTGCTTTAGAGCATTTGAACAAACTTGTTAGTGAGAAATTAATGAGCTTAGTTATCACTCATCGCTCAATCGATGGGCGGGTCTATGTGCTCGATTATGCAGGCGCAAAATACGCTGAAGAGTTGTTGTCAGTTGCGGTGTATTTTCGAACCGGAGAGCCAAGTCTGCGAGTCAACCAAAACACCATCATGCACGACCTTATGATGCAGTATGTTTTGCTTAAAGGTGTCCACAATCAAACAAAAGACAATAGAGATAAACCCTATTGGCATTCGTTTGTCACAGAATCTGAGTTTAAGCGGGTATTTAAATCAAATGACATACGCAATGTAGACGGTATAGCACTCGAGCCCGATGGCACAATTGCAGCCATAGAAATAGAGCACTCATTTAAGACTAAGGCTGCGAGACAAACCATTCTGTTAAAGTGGCTGTATGGCCTCAAGAACGGCTATTACAGTAAGGTGATGTTGTTCTCGCAATCACTGCAAATCTTCAATGACATAAAGAGACTGCATGAGCAGCTACTTGATGAGATGCCAACACGGTTTGATAAGAAGACGAAACAAGCATTATTGAGCCATGAGGATGCTGAGTTTCTTAAAGGTAAGGTAGTGCACCGAACGGCACTGTGTGATGAGCTGAATAATAGATTTTATAGATAATGGAACGGAAAAAGGGCGCCGAAGCGCCCGTTCCCGTAATTGTGTAAGCGATGCCTCGCAACGTAAATCCCTTCCACGCTTTCGTGTCAGACATTCAACACCATACTACCCAACTAGTACTCGTCCTCTCAAAATTCGCTGTTTTTGGGCCACAATTACTAGGCCTTGAGAGTTGTCGCATAGAACGTTTTGAGGATTCAAACCGTTCTAATGATAAGTAATGGCGGTAATGGCGAATTTTAGAGTTTCTTCGAAATATTATGACTGTTTGTTTGTAGGCAAGGCATAAATAGCTACTTGAGTAATTATCTTCCGGCTTGCTGACTTAATGGTAATCGTTATTAACGGGGTATTGGAGTGGCTCATTTCTGTCGGGTGGACGACACTT
>NZ_JBFRMK010000039.1:0-36728 GCF_041470405.1 Shewanella sp. 10N.286.45.A1 | reverse complement strand
ATTCAATGCTGCTATTCTTTTATGACTAGAATGTGTTATGAGCTTTTCACTTAGCCAGCTAAGCTTTATCGCTCAAGCCTTGTACTAGAAGCATTATTCCTTACGGTAAAGAACCGAACAAAAACTAAGCTCGAAAGATCAACAGCCCCTACTCGTTAAGGGCGCTCAAAGATCGTTGCGATACCTTGGCCTAAACCAATACACATGGTTGCTAGACCATATTTAGCATCTTTAGCTTCCATAAGGTTAATCAGGGTCGTCGAGATACGAGTACCTGAACAGCCTAGTGGATGACCTAGTGCAATCGCACCACCATTGAGGTTAATCTTTTGGTCAACTACATCCATTAAGCCTAAGTCTTTAACACAAGGTAGAGACTGAGCGGCAAACGCTTCGTTTAGCTCAATAACATCTAAATCATCAACAGTGAGACCTGCGCGCTTAAGTGCTTTTTGAGTCGCTGGTACTGGACCATAACCCATGATCGCCGCGTCGCAACCAGCAATCGCCATTGAGCGAATACGTGCACGAATTGGTAGACCAAGCGCTTTAGCTTTCTCCTCTTCCATCACTAGCATAGCTGACGCGCCATCAGATAGTGCTGAAGAGGTACCTGCAGTGACAGTACCATTGGCTGGGTCAAATGCAGGGCGTAGACCTGATAGCGACTCCATTGAGGTTTCTGGGCGGATAACTTCATCATGTTCGACTTTGATCAGTGCACCATCTGCGTCATGACCTTCAATTGCAACGATTTCGTTCGCAAAGCGACCTTCAACCGTCGCAGCTTGAGCGCGTTGATGTGAACGCACAGCAAAGGCATCTTGCTGCTCACGGGTTATACCGTGCATCTTACCGAGCATTTCTGCGGTTAGACCCATCATACCCGATGCTTTAGCAACATTGTTTGCAAGACCGGGATGGAAGTCGACACCATGATTCATCGGTACGTGTCCCATATGTTCAACACCACCAACGATGAATGTATCACCTTGGCCAGTCATAATGGCACGTGCAGCTTGATGCAGTGCATCCATCGATGAACCACATAAGCGGTTAACGGTTACTGCACCAACTTGCTTCGGAATACCTGCAAGTAATGCCGCATTTCGGGCAATATTGAAACCTTGTTCTAGGGTTTGCTGCACACAACCCCACATCACATCTTCAATGGTGTTTGGATCAAGCTTTGGGTTACGCTCTAGAAGCGATTTCATTAGTTCTGCAGAAAGAGTTTCTGCACGTACATTTCTAAATACACCAGCCTTAGAGCGGCCCATTGGAGTACGAATACAATCTACGATAACGGCGTTTTTCATTGTTCTAATCCTTGCTGCTTAAGCCTGCTGGTAGTAGCTGCCATTGTTGGCGGCGAGTTCACGCATAGCGTCGGTGACTTGGTATAGACCACCTAAGTGTGCATATTTGTCGGCAAGTGCCACAAAGTTAGCTACACCCATGGTATCTAGGTAACGGAATACACCGCCTCTAAATGGTGGGAAACCAAGACCGTAAACTAGGCCCATATCAGCTTCAGCAGGTGAAGCGATGATCCCCTCTTCAAGACAGCGAACCGTCTCAATAACCATTGGGATCATAGTGCGAGCGATAATTTCATCAGACTCAAATGCTTTTTGCTCACCAAACTCAGCTTGTAGAAGCTCGTAGCTAGTTGGATCGAGATCTTTTTTAGGCTTACCGCGACGGTCAACTGAGTATTGGTAGAAGCCCTTATCGTTCTTCTGACCAAAGCGCTGTGCTTCAAACATAACGTCTATAGCATCTTTACCGGTTTTAGCCATACGATCCGGGAACCCTTCAGCCATTACTGCTTGAGCGTGGTGCCCTGTATCAAGACCGACAACATCCAGTAGGTAAGCAGGGCCCATTGGCCAGCCAAACTGCTTCTCCATCACTTTATCGATGGCAGCAAAGTCAGCACCATCTGCAAGCAAGCCACTAAAGCCTGCAAAGTAAGGGAAAAGAACGCGGTTAACGAAGAAGCCTGGACAGTCATTCACTACGATTGGCGTTTTACCCATCTTGCTAGCATAAGCTACAACTGACGCCACTGTTTCGTCTGAACTATTCTCACCGCGAATAACTTCTACTAGCGGCATTTTGTGCACAGGGTTAAAGAAGTGCATACCACAGAAGCGTTCAGGTTTTTTAAGACTCTTAGCCAGCAGATTGATTGAAATTGTTGAAGTGTTTGAGGTGATGATTGCATCTTCACTAACATGCTCTTCGACTTCAGCTAGCACCATAGATTTAACTTTTGGGTGCTCTACGACAGCTTCAACCACGACATCCGCGGCTTTCACTGGGGCGTAATCGAGTGCTGGGGTAATGTTGTTGAGTACAGCCGCCATTTTCGCTGGGTTAGAGCGGCCGCGCTTAACTTGTGCCGCTAGCAGTTTAGATGCTTCGCCCAAACCTAAGTCGAGTGCGGGTTGTGCAATATCTTTCATTACAATCGGGGTGCCTTTACTCGCGCTTTGGTAAGCGATGCCACCACCCATAATCCCTGCACCTAATACTGCTGCAGAATTGACTTTCTTAGCCAGTTTGCCAGCTTTTTTAGCTTTACCTTTAACTAATTGGTCGTTAAGGAAAATGCCAATCAGTGCTTGTGCAACTTCGGTTTTAGCCAGCTTTAAGAATGCTTGATGTTCAACTTTTAATGCGCCTGCGCGGTCAAGTTGTGCTGCTTGCTCAATAACACTAATTACAGCCATTGGCGCTGGGTAATGCTTACCGGCAACCTTAAAGACCATGCCTTTTGCTGTTGCAAATGACATCATCGCTTCTAGTTTAGGAAGTGTTAGTGGTGCCAGCTTTTTAGCGCGGCGGGTTTGCCAGTCTAGTTTCTCTGCGATAGCATCTTTAAGCATTTTTAGCGCTGCACTTTGCAACTGCTCTGGTGCTACAACAGCGTCGATAGCGCCAACCTGTAATGCGGCTTCTGGACGCTGGTCTTTACCTGAGGTAATCCACTCCAGCGCGTTATCAGTGCCCACTACGCGTGGTAATCGAACTGTGCCGCCAAAGCCTGGGATAATACCTAGCTTAGTTTCAGGTAAACCGATGCGAGCGGTTGTGTCTGCGACTCGAAGATCTGTCGCTAGAATCGTTTCGCATCCTGCACCAAGGGCAAAGCCGTTGATTGCTGAAATAGTTGGGAAGGGCAGATCTTCCAATTTATTGAAAACGACGTTTGCCTCTTCCAACCAAGTCATAAGCACTGAATCTTCTTCAGCAAATAGACCTAAAAATTCTGTGATGTCAGCACCAACAATAAATGCTGGTTTAGCTGAGGTCAGCATTAAACCTTTAATACCGCTGTTTTGCTTGATGCTGTCGAGTGCAGCATTTAAAGAGTCGATGGTTTCTCTATCGAACTTGTTGACCGAACCTTGTGCGTTAAAACACAAATGAGCGATGTTGTCCTCAAGTAACTCAACCTCAATTGTAGGGCTTTGGTAGATCATTGCTTGCTTCCTTATAGCGTAAGTTAAATATTCACTCTTTTTAGAATCAATATAACTCTCTTTTTTTCCGGCAGCTTCGGCCATCATTTGACCAGTTGTTGCTCAGTGTGCGACTAATCACAAAAAATTACAACACCCAATTTAAACACTTGTTCGATTTTTGTCTGTGTATTTATTTTAGTTGTTATTAAACAGGGGTTTAATCTTTTGTTGGTGATGGGGTGTTACAATTTACTGTTGTAAATACATAACGCTTAAACCTTGCCTTGTTGTTTGAAGAGCTGAATTGTGCAGCTTAAAAACCGACAGTGAAGTTTTCTAACTTGCAAAGCGCGCTTGTTGAGGTAGTT
The DNA here is from genome assembly GCF_041470405.1 of Shewanella sp. 10N.286.45.A1. Classification (NCBI taxonomy): domain Bacteria; kingdom Pseudomonadati; phylum Pseudomonadota; class Gammaproteobacteria; order Alteromonadales; family Shewanellaceae; genus Shewanella; species Shewanella sp. 10N.286.45.A1. The sequence goes on along the minus strand of NZ_JBFRMK010000039.1, from coordinate 32,887 downwards.
TGAGTATAGTGGGCTTTTAGGCGCACAGTTATTTGCTGAATATGAGGGGATTTTGACACCACTGGTTTGGATCCAACACGGAGTGCTGATCACATACGGTGCTGCACTTGATACTGCATTGCACCGCCATCACGCTGTACAGCTAGTATGGGCGAGAGGAGCTTCTTCTTGCCAGTGGCGCGGTGGAAATACAACGGGCAACCTGATCATTGATTCGCAAGTTGAGCATAAGCTGCAACTCGATGAAGGTTGGATATTATTGATTGAGCCTCAATGTGAACTTGGTGTAAAACTGCGGCAGATGATAGATGGGAAAGAGGTCGTCCAATTTGAACCTTTACTTTGTCCGTATCTCACTGAACATCCAAAAAGTAATCCAAATACTCAACTCACTCCTTTATTTAGTGCATTAAATCTCTCTTTAAGTGTTGATCCTAAATTAACCTCAACGCTTGATCGTCGAATTCAAACTTTGTTGGCTAAACTCGATAGGTGTTTACAAGGTGGCTGCCAGAAACCTGTTAGCTGGCGTGCTAGTGACATCGCCAATGAGTTGGCTATGTCTGAAAGTCGCTTTAGGCACTTATTTCGCAATGAAATGGGGATTGCTTGGCGTCCTTATCTTAGGTGGCGCCGTTTATCCTGTGCTATCACTGCAATGATGTCTGGTCACAGCGCAACTGAGTCTGCACATTTAACTGGGTTTGCCGATAGCGCTCACTTAAGCCGGACTTTTAGAGCTATGTTTGGCATCTCTATTCAGCAGGCTAGAACTCTCTTTTCTGCTAAAGAACGTTAGAATATTTATTGATCACTATGAGTTTTGGTCATCAACACCGCTAGAAGTTAGCCAGTTTGTTCAAGTTTTCCCACGTTCAGCAACCCTATACTCCATAACAACAATGATTTGTGTTGGAGTCACTTCTCCCTTACGTGGCTACAACACCTTTTTATTCATCACGTAAAAATCTAACACCTAGTTTTAGTTAAGCATAGCTAGAGTCGTATCAAGGGCTGGGCTTGAGTGTTGTTAGCATCATCTATAAAGGCAAATTTAATTAAATGGAATTATATAAAACACTCGAGCAAGCAGGGTTGGATCCGGTAAAGGTCGCGCTATCTTCTGTGGGGCAGTTGTATGCCATGAGTGAACCTGACTTGTTGTCATTTAAGTATTCATTAGTGGTTAAAGCATTTGAATTTCATTATCAAAGCAATGCGTTTTTTCGTCATGCTTGTGATGCTAGAGGGATTACGCCGTCGCAGATTTTAACCGTAGATGACTTAGTCAAAATCCCTTTAATACCTATTCATCTGTTTAAGGCCAATGATAGTTATAAGCTGTTATCAAAAGGTTTAAACGCTATTGAACTAGAGATGCGTAGCACTGGAACGTCAGGTATTCCGAGTGTTTCTCGACGCTGTAGCGATACGGTGGACAATGCGATTTTAGGTATCTACGCCATGTATCGTGAGTTTTTAAAGCTGTCGAAAGGGGCGGGTTTATATTTATGCCCATCGACAGAAGAGATCCCTGAAATGGGTATGATTAAAGCGCTTAACTTGCTGGCAGGTTTGTTAGATACCCATAAGTTTATGGTTAAAAATGAAACCTTCGCACCTGAAGATGCTATTGAGCAGTTGCAACAGTGGGGCGGTACATTTGATCGCCATATTATTGGACCACCGTTCCTTATAAATCGATTTGTCCGCTATTTAAAGGCGACGAATACACGACTCAAGTTAGACAAAAATACCTTTGTGATCACTCTGGGTGGTTGGAAACGTTTTAGTGGTGAGATGCTTTCAAGAGCAGAGTTTAATCAAGAATGTATTGAGTACCTCGGTGTTAGAGAGGAGCAGATCCGTGATGTTTATGCATTGGTGGAATCAAATGTACTGGCTATTGATGATGAACACGGCGTTAAGCATGTATCGCCTTTTATTCACTTTTCGGTGCGAGATCCTAAAAATCTAGATAAGGAAGTTAACTTAGGTGAGGTTGGTCAATTGGCCATTCTCGATCCATTATCGAGATCTACCCCTGGTTTCATTTTGACTGAAGATTTAGTGCGCTTGTTACCAAAAACCAATGAAAACGATCGCAGTGGCCAGCGGATGCAATATGTAATGCGCTTGCCTGAGTCTAAAGAATTTGGTTGCTGTGCGGTCAACCTTGATAAGCGGCTGGATGACCTAGAGGTCGAGCAGCAATCAACTTGCCCCATTGTGTCTTAATCATCGATATCAACCTAAAGAGACTGAGCTATGTATAACGATATTATCGTCGATAACTTTAGTAACCCAAAGTTTGTCGGTGATTTAGAATCTGCTGATTACAAGTTTGAGATTGGTAACCCTGTTTGTGGTGACCGGGTTCACATGCAGGTAGAGCTTGATGGAGATTATATCCGCGACAGCAGATTTAGAGCTTGGGGCTGTGCTACGTCAGTTGCCACAGCAAATATCTTCTGTGAATCGATTATAGGCTTATCGATAGAAGCCATTTCTGCTCGGGAAAGCACTGAAATCTCTGAGATGTTGGGCGAGCTGGAACCGTCACAGCAGCACTGTATCAACATACTTATTGAGTTGCATCAAGAGCTCGTTCTTGCGGTATCGTTGGTAGAGGGGTAGGCCGTGACTCAAGAGCATCTGCAAGGCTACTTCGATTACAATGCTACCACGCCTATTTCCGAGGGGGTGGCGTTATCAATGCAGCCTTCCATCAGCTTATTTGCCAACCCTTCTAGCCCTAATCGATACTCAGCAAATAGTCGTTCTGCAATATCTGAAGCTAGAAGTAACTTAGCTGATCTATTAATGACGAGGCCTGAACGCATCTTTTTTACCTCTGGCGGTTCAGAAGCAAATAATTGGGCGATAAAAGGGGTGTTGTTTAAACACCTTCGTCGACCAGGCCACATTATAACCACTTCCATTGAGCACGCTTCGGTGCTTGATACAGTACGCTACTGTGTTGAACATCTCGGCTTCAGTGTAACGTATTTGCAACCAGATGCTGCGGGCCATATTAGCCCTAAAGAGTTTGAGTCAGCGTTAACTGTTGACACCCAACTTGTCACCATTATGTACGCCAATAATGAAACAGGTGCTATTCAGCCGATTGAACAGATTTGCAAAATAGCCGCAGAGAAGCAAGTGCCTGTACATGTCGATGCGGTGCAGTTTGTTGGTAAGCGTCTGATTGATGTGGAGCAGCTTGGAGTTAATTATCTATCGCTGTCGGCGCACAAATTCTATGGCCCAAAGGGAGTGGGTTGTCTTTATATTAAGGATAGAGACGCGATCGAACCTTTGATCCATGGTGGTGGACAAGAGTTCTCTATGCGCTCTGGTACAGAGAATGTTGTTGCTATGACTGGGATTGCGGTTGCCGCAGAAGAAGCTAAGCGAGAATTAGTATCTTGGGACCGTCACTGCTTTAGGCTTAAAAATCAGATGATAGCGTTGCTTGAAACGGCCCCTATCGCTCTCGTTTTTAATGGCACCACAGACTATGAGTCTGCACTATCTAATACGCTAAATATCTCGATCGACGGAATACGTGGAGAAGCTTTGGCTTTGAGAATGGAGATGTTGCACGGCTTTATTATTTCTGTGGGCTCAGCTTGTAGCAATAATAAAACTCAGCAGCTATCTCATGTTCTGACGGCGATGGGGCTCACTGAGGAGCAAGTGTTGGGCGCGATTAGGATCAGCTTTGGTTGCTTCACTGATGCGAAGCAAGTCAGTAAGTTTGTTGACGCCTTGGTTATTGAAGTACAGCAGTTACTGCGTATTAGTGGTTGTGAAGTGTCATGAAGTTAACACAAAGTACACCGCTATTGATGGATGTGATCCATGAGCATGCATTTAATGAGCCTGAAATCATCGCTTGCTCCTTTCAGCCGAGAGGCCCAGAAACAGCAATTCACCTAACTTATGGAGAGTTAATCAACAGAGTTGAGTCTAGAGCTAGGTTGCTGGTTAGACTCGGTTATCAACAGAAGCATATTGCACTGCTATTTCCCGCAGGACTTGAGTTCATCGTCGATTTCCTTGCCTGTATGCGCGCAGGGGTGATTGCGGTACCGCTTAATGTAACTCGTAATGCAAAGCAGTTTGAGCGAACACTGACTATTTTAGAAGACGCCAAAGTGCAGGCGATTCTTACCACTGCAGATACTCAGAAAACGTTATCTAAGCAATTAACAGCGGTCAATGGTGGCCATGAATCTGATTTCATATGGATTGATGAACACTATCGCACGCTAGAAGAGATAGATATTGCACCCGTTTCACCAGAGCTTGTCGCCTTCATTCAATATACTTCGGGCTCTACCTCTAGCCCCAAAGGAGTCATGGTTACTCATGGTAATCTGATACATAACATGCAAGTGATGCAGGCATCTTGTCTGCATCCTAAAGGCGCTATTGTTGGCGGATGGTTGCCACAGTTCCATGATATGGGATTAGTTGGGCACATGCTGTTACCACTGTACCTAGCAGGTCGTTACGTTTTCATGCCGCCAATGAGCTTCATTCAGCGACCAAGTCGTTGGTTAAAGCTGATTTCACAATATCGCATTTTCTGCTCTGCTGCGCCTAACTTTGGTTATGAGCACTGCGTTAATTTAATTCGTGAGTCTGAAGATTTGTCTGATATAGATTTAAGTTGTTGGAAGATTGCTTTGAATGGATCTGAGCCTGTTAGTGCTGTAACCATGCAGCAGTTTTCAGATCGATTCTACCATTTGGGTTTTGATCAAAATGCCTTTTTTCCAAGCTATGGTATGGCGGAAGCAACACTGTTTGTCTCCGGCGGCCCTCAAGGGACTGGGGTGCAATCGCTTTCGCTAGATAAGGCGTCATTTGAGTTAGGCAGAGTAGAAGTTAAACCTGATGGCGCAAAAGTGGTGTGTTGTGGTGCGATTAATAAGGATTTTACTGTCCGTGTTGTGAACCCTGAAACATTTGAGATCTGCCGTTCTAATGAAACCGGAGAAGTTTGGATAGCGGGTGACTCAGTTGCAGTCGGTTACCTAAATCAAACAGCGAAAACAGCAAGCAACTTCCACGCGAAACTTTCTAATGGCGATGCGACCCCTTACCTGCGTACTGGCGATATGGGCTTCATTTTGGATGGGCAGCTCTATATTACAGGCCGGATCAAAGAGCTGCTTATTGTACGTGGTCGAAATCTCTACCCTTATGATATTGAGCGCACTTGTCGTTCATATCGTTATGCCGCCAAAGGTAATGGTGCTGCAGTGTTTACATTTAATAGAGATTCTAAAACAAAACTGGCTGCTGTTGTTGAGGTAAACCGGCAGGCGTTATCAGATAAACCGCTGCGTCAATTGATGGATGATCTTAAAGCTTTGGTAACCGAAGAGCACGAGATTGCCCTAGACCGTATCTTAGTCGTCCCACCTGGCACTATCCCAAAAACCACTAGCGGTAAAGTGAAGCGAACCGCTTGCAGTGCACTTTTATAAACTCAAAATTTGTTAAAGGAAATAACAGTGAAATTTTGTAAACAGACTCTAACCGAAGATATAACTCTGTACCTAACCGATGCTATCGAAGAATTTAGCACCGAGCTGCACTTGGATACATCGTTTTCTCGATTAGGCTTGGATTCAACAGGGCATGTGCAATTGTCGAGCATAATTGAAGATCATACTCAAACAGAAATTGAGCCAACCATCGCTTTTGATTATCCGACGATTAACTCTCTGTTGCAGTTTTTAGAGAGCAAACACATGCAAGTCAAAGAGATTACCTAGCATGTCTTTGATTGATGTTGTGGTTGTTGGTGCAGGCCAAAACGGGTTGTTTATGGCTAAGAGGTTACAAGAGCTGGGGCTTAATTACCTTGTTTTGGAGCGAGATGTTGTTGGTCAAGTATGGGATAACCGCCTTGAAGGAATGAAGTTGTTTACCTCACGACAATTTTGCCAACTACCAGGTTTAGTTTTTCCTGGAGAGCAGTGGGGATTCCCGTCCGTTATCGAAATGGCGGAGTATTTACGTTGTTATGCTGCAACATTCAAACTTAATATCAGGCAGCAAAGTGGCATTGTCTCGATGGAAAAAGTCGATGGTATTTTTCTGATAAAGACAGATGACGGGTTGTTGCTATCAGCTCGAACAGTGATTAACGCTACCGGAGCTAATCAGTCTCCACTTATTCCAAAGCTTGCTGATGGGTTATCAAAGAGTGTGATCCAACATTCTTCAAGCTTAACATCACTAACTGAAATTAATTGTAATGCCAGAGTCTTAGTGGTTGGCGATGGTGCTACAGGTCGGCAAATTGCTGGTGGGCTTGCCAGTCGCTGTAAGGTCACCCTATCACAAGGTGGTAAGCGTACATTCCCCCCTAATGAAGTGCTAGGGCGAGACATTTTCTGGTGGTTAAAGTTAGCGAAAGTTTTATTTGCAGACCGAGAAAGTAAGGTTGCTCGCATGCTCAAAAAGCGGAACCCAGTTCCTTGTGGTGAATTTAATAATGCGGGCTTGCGCGCGTTAGGAGTATCACTTAAAGGCCGAATGGTTCGAGCTGCTGATCGTCGGGTTTACTTTCATGATGGTCGTTTAGATGGAGTAGATGTGGTTATCTGGGCGGTGGGTTACCGTGATAACACTGATTGGTTAACCATCCCTGAGTGTGTTGATGGGCAAGGTTTTGTGCAGGAGCATGGCCGATCTCCTGAACCCGGCTTGTTTGTTGTTGGACGTAAATGGCTTAGTTGCCGTGCATCTGAGTTGATCCTTGGAGTAGAGAAAGACGTTAACTCCGTTGTGGCTTTAGTCGAAGCTTTCATTAAGCAAAGGAGGTCATTATGAGTAGGGACACTCTATGGCAAAAAATGCTGACCTCGAAGTCAGCCTTAGTGGTGTTATTCATTTGCTTATCGCTGACAAGCATTTGTATTGTTGGCCTGAAGGATATGGGACTCGCCAGTGACTATAAAATATTTTTTGATGACAACGATACAGATCTGCAGACGTTAGAGCTGATGGACGCGACTTATACTGCGACCGACAATGTTTTTATTATGATTAAACCTAAGCAGGGGCAGATCTATAACATTGAAACTCTATCGTTGGTTTATCAGCTTACAGATCGTCTATGGCACACGCCTTTTTCTACCCGTGTGGATTCGCTGACTAATTATCCTTTTAGCTGGGCTGATGGCGATAACATTGAAATTGAAGAGTTGCTATATGAACAGGAGCAGTTGGATCTAGCAAGGGTTAACTTTATCAAGCGAGCCGCTGAAGGTGAGCGAGATCTGCTTGATAGTCTGGTGACGAGAGATGGGTTGTATACGGCCATTAATGTAACCACTCTACTTCCTGGTGAGAATCATAAAGCGGAAATATTGGCCATTATGCAGGCGATAGAAGCCGATATTGCCTTGTTCGAGCAGCGCTATCCTGAACATTCGTTTTATGTCACTGGGCTGGTTACCATGAATGGCGCATTTTTTAAGGCAGCCAAAACAGATTTTACCACCCTGATTCCATTAATGATCGTGTTTGTTCTGGTTGCTGCTGGCGTTATTCTTGGGTCGGCGCAAGCTGCGTTGAGTATCCTGGTGGTATTGGTGTTGTCATTGTTGGGAGCATTAGGGCTCGCAGGCTGGCTGGGGATTGACCTTTCTGCTCCTTCGGTTTCCGCACCAATCATTATGTTTACCGTGATAGTAGCCTCGAGCATACATATTATCAGTTATGTAAAGCGACAGTTGATACTGGGTCATTCACAATTTGATGCCGTGCTGAGTTCCTATCAGCATAATGCTAAGCCGATAATTGTGAGTCACTTAACCACAATTATTGGTTTTCTTGCGATGAATGCTAGTGATTCTCCACCGTTTCGCGATCTTGGTAATATTGTCGCGTTTGGGGTGATGTTCTCGCTTATGCTGTCGTTTACCTTGTTGCCAAGGTTACTGCTATTAATTCGAATATCCACTAAGCAAACGCTAGTGACTAACATCTTTGAGCGAATGAATGGCTTGGCAAGCATAGTCATCCGCTATCGAAACCCAATTCTGTTTATCTTTTTACCTATCAGTGTTGTATTTGCCTCGTTGAGCTTTCTAAATGAAACCGATGATGACCTCATTAAATATTTTAACAAGAGCGTGCCCTTTAGGGTTCAAGCAGAGGAGATCGATCAGCATTTTTCAGGGCTATACAACATTGGTTACTCGTTATCGAGCCATCAAGAGAATGGTATTTTTTCACCCTCATATTTAGCTTTTGTCGAGCAGTTTGATGCTTGGCTATTGGCTCAAAAAGAGGTGGTGATTACTGATAGCCCGCTGCACCGGATTAAGCAGCTTAATCAGTTGATGCATGGTGATCAGAGTCAGTTTTATCAAATACCCACAACTGCGAAAATAGCAGCGCAACAGTTCCTGCTGTATGAGATGTCGCTGCCTTTTGGTAAAGATGCTGGTAACCAAGTGAGCTTCGATAAATCCTCACTTAAGTTAACTGCTCGATTAAGCAATATGACTTCGGTTGAAATGTTAGCGTTCGAAGCGAGAGTTGCCAACTGGCTGCAGCAAAATAAAGTACAAGGGATAACGTTCGAATACTCCAGCCCCTCTCTTATTTTCTCGCATGTGGGACAGAGTAATATCTTCAGTTTACTGCAGGGGGCATTTGTCGCCTTTCTGGTCATTTCTCTAGCGTTAACCGCGGTATTTCGCTCGTTCTACATTGGTATCTTGACCCTCATTCCCAACCTAATCCCAGTGGGCGCCGCTTTCGGTTTCTGGTACTGCATACAAGGGCATATCTCTATGGGGTTGGCGGGTGTATCGGCGATGGCTATCGGGATTATTGTCGACGATACCGTGCATTTTCTTTACCAATATATTCAAGGCTTAAAGCGAGGTTTAACCCCTGAGCAGAGTGTAACCAGTACTTTTGAGCACACCATGAGTGCGATTGTTATTAGTTCAATTCTATTGGTTGTCGGCTTTATGTTGTTATCGAGTTCATCTTTTGAAAAGAATGCCCAAATGGGGTTACTCACGAGTGGCACCATAGTGCTGGCACTCTTGTTTGACCTTATTGTGCTACCCGCCATCGTTTTAAAATTTATGCGCCGTTTGCCGCAATATGCAGGGCAACCACAATTGACATTGGATCAAGTAAAGTGAGTATCAAATGAAAAAACATAAAATTTTGTTTGTTAGTTTTGTCTGTAGCTACAGCTTTATTTTTGCAGCACATAGCATGGCGGATACTGCCAGTGAGCAGCAAGGTTATGCGATTGCTAGTGCCGTTGAGCTACGAGATGAGGGCTTTATGGATAGCCGAGCGATGCTAACTATGGAGCTGCAAAGTAAGGCTGGAGCGACCACTACCCGTAAATTAGATATTAGCATTCTGGAGAATGTCACCGAAGGTGATAAATCGCTTATCAAGTTTACTTTTCCTGCTGATATTAATGGTACAGCCTTGTTAACTCATCCAGATAAAGCCAAATCAGATGAGCAGTGGCTGTATCTGCCTGAGGTACGCCGAGTGAAACGTATTGGTTCTAGAAATAAGGCTGGCGCATTTGTAGGTAGTGAGTTCTCCTTTGAAGATATGACCAATAAAGAGCTAGATGATTACAGTTATAACTATCTTTATAGTCGGCCCTGCAATGAAATCCAAACTCAAGCTAATGAATTTGCCGATAAGCAGTGTGATGTGATTGAGCGTTTTCCGGTTGATAAGCATTCTGGTTATAGCAAGCAACAGTTATGGATTGAAAAGACCGACCAAAAAATCATTCAGATAGAGTATTTCGATAGAAAGAAATCACTGCTTAAAGTCTTTACTGCATCTGGCTTTAAGTTATATCAAGACAAGTATTGGCGACCAGATTTAGTCGAGATGAAAAATGTGCAAACTGGCAAAGTAACCCGGTTAAGCTATCAAAGCATAGTGTTTGCGTCGGGCTTATCTGAGCAAGACTTTCATCGTAGCGGCTTAGGAGACTAGCCTTGTTGATGAGATTGTTGCCTAACTTTTCATTGGGTTTACTGTTAGCTATTAGCTGTACAGGCGTTGCTGCACAGTCATTACTTGAACGCGTAAATGTCGACATAGCCGCGACATCACGTTACTACTTTGAGTCAACCCAAACCCCTCAAATTAATATCGATGACTTGGCCTATGGCGCACGTGGCGAGGTGATGGCGTCTCAGCGTTTTGGTGTGGTTAAGTTTGATGCTAAGCTTTTTGCTAATTGGGATAGTGCTGATGACCATCGTCGCTATGCCGACATCCGCCAAGCAAAACTCTCTGCTCGCTGGGGCAATATTAGGGCTGCTGCCGGCGTAGATACTTTCTTCTGGGGAGTGTCTGAATCAATAAATCTTGTGAATGTGATTAACCAATCAGATATCAGAGAAAGCTTAGACAGTAAGGTGAAGCAGGGGCAGACCTTTGCCTCATTAAGTTATCGGTTAGATGCAGGAGAGATTGGTCTTTATTTTTTGCCTACTTTTAGTGCTCGTCAATTCCCGCTTCGTCCTGCTTATGGTTTACCTATTTCAGATTCCAACCATTACCAAGACAATGAAAAAAATGGAGGCATAGCTGCTCGCGGCTTGTTTTACCTCGATGATTTTGAGTTTGCCGTGGGCTATTTTAACGGTACTCGACGGGACCCGCTTTTGATACGACAACCTCAAGCAGGTGAGCTAACACCCTTCTATCTTCAAACTGAAAACCTGCTTTTTGATGCAGTCTATCTTAGTGATTCATTAACATATAAGTGGGAGTTTAAAACCGGTCGCGAGCTTGATAGTGGCTTTGTTGCCAGCAACATTGGAATTGAATACCCTATTTATGCACTTGAAGAGACACTGCAAGAGCTTGTGGTTATTGCTGAGTATGTATTTGATGATCGAGGAGATCGCGCTGAGTCTCATGGGCAAAATGACCTTTTTCTCGGTACCAAATTTGAGTTTGCTGAAAATAGTGGACAGATAAGACTGTTGTATAGCTATGACATGGACAACGGGAGTCAGTACGCAGAGGCAAGTTGCCAGTATCGACTAAATGATTATTTACGGATAAAAGCCAAGATAATGGGGGTATTGTCTGCGACGGCAGATGCCAAACGCTTGTACGCTTTGAAAAACGAAGAGTTTGCCAAATTTAGTTTTCATTATGCTTTTTAATATAGGATCTCTTTACAGAAGTTGAGGCGATCACAGCAGTGACAAATCTAGAGTTTTACCTACCTTATGATAGACTGAGCCAACGTTGATATTTAGCTATAAAATAATAAGGTAAACCACCATGGAACAGCTAGCGCATCTCTATCACGAACACATTAGCGAGTTAAATCGTCGCGTCGCTGATATCACCTCTCGTGAAAATCTGTCTGGCTTAGTGATCCATTCTGGCCAACCTCATAGACAGTTTTTAGATGACATGGACTATCCATTTAAGGTTAATCCTCACTTTAAAGCTTGGTTACCGGTGATCGATAACCCCAACTCTTGGTTAGTTGTTAATGGTCGCGATAAACCGACGCTTATTTTTTATCGTCCCGTTGATTTCTGGCATAAAGTGGCCGATGAGCCAACTGACTTTTGGGCCGATTATGTCGATATTAAGTACCTGACTAAAGCTGACAAGGTCGCTGAGTTTTTACCTGCAGATATTGATGATTGGGCTTATATTGGCGAACATTTAGATGTTGCAGATGTACTGGGTTTCAACCGACGCAACCCTGATTCGGTATTAAGTTACTTGAATTACCATCGAGCCGAAAAAACCGCCTACGAACTCGCGTGTATGCGTAAGTCAAATAGCATCGCGGTGACCGGTCATCAAGCAGCGAAAACCGCTTTTTATAATGGTGCTAGCGAATTCGAAATCCTTCAAGTTTACCTAAGTGCAATCTCTCAGGGTGAAAATCAAGTGCCATACAGTAGTATTGTGGCATTAAATGAAAACGCTGCAATATTACATTATACCGCACTAGAGCAGACATCACCGTCACAGAGACTGTCATTTTTGATTGATGCTGGCGCTAATTTTCATGGCTACGCTTCAGACATCACTCGTAGTTATGCGTTCCAGAAGAATATTTTTGATGATTTGATCACTGCTATGGATCGTATGCAGTTACAGGTTATTGCGATGATGAAACCTGGCGTTAGTTATATCGATCTACATATTGCCACGCATCATAAGTTAGCGCAGATACTCATAGATTTTGATATTGCATCTGGTGATGCAGCGGGATTAGTAGAGCAGGGGATCACTAGTGCTTTCTTCCCTCACGGTCTCGGACATATGCTAGGGCTACAAGTACACGATATGGGAGGTTTCCTTGCCGATGACAAAGGGACTCATATCGCCTCGCCTGATGCGCATCCATTTTTACGTTGCACCCGAACACTCGCTGAGAATCAAGTATTGACCATTGAGCCAGGTGTTTACATTATCGATTCATTATTGGCTGAACTAAAGCAAGACAATCGCCAAAAGCTGGTGAATTGGAATACTGTTGATACCTTGCGTCCATTTGGCGGTATTCGTATTGAAGACAATGTCATTGTGCATAGCGATAGAACTGAAAATATGACTCGGAATTTTGGCCTTAATCGCTAATAGTATGTCTGTTATAAGACGCTTACTAATGTTGAGAAACGTAATGAGTCATTTATTTTGAGTGAGAGCTACCAGATCCCCGCGAGTGACCTATTGATCGAGGAAGAGATTAAGCATAGTCGATTCATCTCAACGTTATTCCACTGCCAGTCTGAGTCAGAGTTTAAGTGTGTACTTACTAACCTTAAGTTGGAGTACCCTGGCGCAAGCCATTATTGCTATGCATTTGTTGCCGGTGCACCATCCGATAGTATCAATATTGGCTCAAGTGATGATGGTGAACCATCGGGCAGTGCTGGTAGGCCGATGCTGGCCGCTTTGCAAGGTAGTAATATCGGTGAAGTTGGCGCAGTGGTCATCCGTTATTTTGGAGGCACTAAGTTAGGTGTTGGCGGGTTGGTACGCGCTTATAGCTCAGGCTTGAAAAAGGGATTGCCGCAATTAGAGACTAAACTTAAGCAGATCCGCTATCCGGGAAAACTAGTGTGTGGTTACCATCAACTTAAAGATGTTGAGCATCTTTTTTCACAGTTCGATGTGGTGATTGCAGATAAAGTCTTTGCCGAAAGTATCAGCATTGAGTTTGCCATACCAAAGCGTTTTAAAAGTGAGCTAAATATAGAGCTGGCCACCATGAGTCAAGGACAGTTAAAAGCACTATATGACTAAAGAGGCTAAACTCTCGCTGAGAGAGCAAATCTTTATACTGACCGCTATAAGTAAAACGATTGTGAACATTCTTAAGAAGTGTGCGAAAATGCATTTGAGCAAAAATGCGCTAGCAATGGAATCTAATGCAATATAGAACAATAATAAGAATTACAGGCCTATTAATGGGGCTGTTCTCCTTGTCTTTACTTCCGCCAGCTTTGGTGGCCGTTATCTATAAAGATGGCGGCGGTATGGCATTTATACAGGCATTTGTTTTATGCCTAATTCTTGGCTTTACACTTTGGTATCCCAATCGTCGCCACCGAAAAGATTTGCGCACTCGAGAGGGGTTCTTGCTGGTGGTGCTATTTTGGGTCGTGCTTGGTTCTATTGGTGCGGTGCCGTTTATTTTTTCTGGCCAACCTTCGCTTAGTCTAACAGATAGCTTCTTTGAGTCCTTTTCTGCGCTAACAACCACCGGTGCGACTGTCATTGTTGGTTTGGACGCGCTACCTAAAGCAATCTTGTTCTACCGACATCTGCTGCAGTGGCTTGGCGGTATGGGGATTATTGTATTAGCTGTGGCCATTTTACCTGTATTGGGTGTCGGGGGGATGCAGTTGTACCGCGCTGAAACGCCCGGACCGGTAAAAGACAGCAAGATGACACCGAGAATTGCCGAGACCGCTAAAGCGCTTTGGTACATCTATTTAGCATTAACAGTGGCATGTGCAGTGGCCTATTGGGCGGCTGGAATGGATGTGTTTGATGCTATTTGTCACTCGTTTTCAACCATAGCTATTGGTGGGTTTTCAACTCATGACGCCAGTATCGGCTACTTCGAAAGCCCTGCCATCAATATGATTTGTGTGGTGTTCTTATTAATTGCAGCACTGAATTTTAGTTTGCACTTTGCTGCATTTTCACGTCGCGGCATCAATCTAAAAGTCTATTTTAAAGACGCTGAGTTTAAAGTTCTTATCGCTATCCAACTCGGTCTAACTGCGATTTGTTTTGCTACGCTCTATCATAGTGGCATCTACGATTCGCCAGAAGAAACCTTTGATTACGCGCTATTTCAGGCTGTTTCTGTTTCAACAACTGCAGGTTTTGGTACTGAAAGTTTTCATGCTTGGCCGTTGTTCTTGCCTATTCTGTTAATCTTTTCCAGTTTTATTGGCGGTAGTGGTGGTTCTACTGCTGGTGGTATTAAGGTGATGCGGGTTATTTTACTGCTGCTGCAGGGCTCACGTGAACTTAAGCGGTTAGTGCATCCTCGTGGTATGTTTTCGATTCGAATAAGCGGTAAAGCGCTGCCTGATCGAGTGATTGATGCGGTGTGGGGCTTCTTCTCTGCCTATGCCTTAGTCTTTGTATTGTGCATGTTGATCTTAATGGCAATGGGCATGGATGCGATTACTGCATTTAGTGCCACGGCTGCATGTTTGAATAACCTTGGCCCTGGTTTAGGTGAAGTTGCCAGTAACTATGCCAGTATTGGTGACGGTGAAAAGTGGGTACTGTTATTTGCCATGCTATTTGGTCGCTTAGAAGTGTTTACGCTGCTGGTATTATTTACACCCACATTCTGGAAGAATTAAAATTGCTGTGGCTAAGCTAGTTTTAATCATATAGCTTTACCCTAATGGTCGAGCACCATAATTTAAATCTACTAAGAGCAGGAACTGAATGAGCAATACACTGGTTATCTATTCAACCGTCGATGGTCAAACCAAAGCAATTTGTGAGCAGATTAGCAAGATCAATCGACAGCTAGGTGCTACTGTCACTTTAGCCTCACTCGAGGAAGCTGAAGCCTTAGGTTTAGCTCAGTTTGATAAGATATTGGTGGCAGCAAGTATTCGATATGGTAAGCATAGACCTGAACTGTACCAGTTTATCAATCGTCATCACGCAGTATTAGATGCAAAGAAAAATGCTTTCTTTAGCGTTAATGTTGTCGCGAGAAAGCCCGAGAAAAATACCCCAGAAACTAATCCGTATATGAAAAAGTTTTTAGCACTTTCATTGTGGCAGCCTCAACAGCTTGGTGTGTTTGCTGGCAAGATTGATTACCCCAAATACCGTTTGTTCGATAAAGTGATGATCCGCTTTATCATGTGGATGACGAAAGGACCAACGGATACTAGCGGTACCTTTGAATTTACCAACTGGGATAAAGTTGATGAGTTTGCTCGCAGTTTCGCCGAGCGGTAATCATGGATTTGCTATGAGCATAAAAAAGCCTGCTATTTAGCAGGCTTTTTTATTATGAATGCTTTACACAATCGCTAACCACTAAGCGCAGTATTTCTTATGTAGGATCGAGATAACTTCGGTCACTTGTTCATTCTTCAGGGTGTAGAACACAACCTGTGAGCTCTTACGAGTCGCAACTAAGTCTTCCGAACGTAACACCGCTAAATGCTGTGATAATGCAGATTGGCTCAATGGCACCGTTTCATTTAACTCAGTTACGCTTAACTCTTTATCAAGTAATAAGCATAAGATCATTAATCTGTATGGGTTTGCAATTGCTTTAAGCCATTTTGCAGCACTCTCTGCATTAGTTACCATTGCACTGACATCGATTTCTTTTTGCATACGGTTACTCACTTCATAGCCTTTAATTAGTTAATTCTAATTGAGTTGGTGTGATAAAACAATATACCCCTGCACTACAGGGATCTCAATTTTTGATGTTGATAATATGAGCTATGCCTAATTTGTGATCTATTATCCTGTTAAATCGACCATTTACTGCAACAATGAATGCAATGTGAAATTTCCGAGTTGGAATAATGAATAAATCAGTTTTAGTTTTGTATTACTCACGTGGCGGTCATACTGCCAGAATTAGTCGAGCGATAGCCGACCGTATTGTTAGTGAAGGGCATCAGTGCGATATGATGCATATTAACGAAGCTAAGGCTGAAGGCTTGGATTGGTCGAAGTATGATGCTGTCGCGTTGGGTGCATGCGTGCTTTATGGTTCATACCATAAGTCTGTTTTTGAGTTTGTTACCGAGCATCAAGCAGAGTTTGCCGCTAAGCCATCGAGCTTTTTCAGTGTTAACGTAGTGGCGCGTAACCCAGAAAAACGTGTACCTGAAAATAATAAGTATCTACAGAAGTTTATTGAGCTATCACCTTGGAAGCCACAAGACGTTAAAGTGATAGCGGGTAAAGTTGATTACCCATCATGGCGTTGGTACGACCGCTGGATGATTCAGTTCATTATGAAGATGACTAATGGCCCAACGGATCCGACTTCGATTATCGATTACACCGATTGGCAAGATGTCGATGTTTACGCTGACCACTTGGTTACTTTGTCAAAATAGCGTGAAGTAGACAGATAAAACCATAGCTAAAGGCTATGGTTTTTTTATGTCTATCAATCCACATTTAGATGATCAAAATTTAATTAGTGACTTCAAAACTATCCACTCTATAATCCGCCGCCAGCATGCCATTTAGGCCTATTTGCTGGGTATTAAATTGATTGTTTAGAGGTCATTTATGAGTAGTGAAATAAAGTTGCGAGCGTTAGAGCGCACCGATCTAAGGTTTATCCATCAGCTAAATAACAACCGTACCATTATGGGCTACTGGTTCGAAGAGCCCTATGAATCGTTTGATGAACTAGAAGCGCTTTACAGTAAACATATTCACGATAAAACTGAGCGTCGTTTTATCGCAGAAGATGCTGATAAGCAAACTGTTGGTTTGGTTGAGCTAGTTGAGATAAACAGCATCCATCGTAGTGCTGAGTTCCAAATTATTATCGCTCCAGAATATCAAGGTAAAGGCTACGCTCGAACATTAATCAATAAAGCGCTTAACTATGCGTTTACGATTTTGAATCTGCATAAGGTGTATCTGCATGTGGCGATAGAGAATGAGCGGGCGATTCACCTCTATCAGAAGTGCAGCTTTATTGAGGAAGGGCACTTAGTAAAAGAGATATTTATTAACGGCGAATATCGAGACGTGAAACGGATGTATATTTTACAGGGCTGTGTTTAATAACCGTCGATTAAGGGCTGTTGATCTTTCAATGCTTCTATTACTTTTATGACTAGAGTGGGTTACGAGCTTCTCACTTAGCATTATTTCTTACGGGAAAGAATCGAACAAAAACTAAGCTCGAAAGAGCAACAGACCCTAGCAACCGTGTCAATATTAGTACTTCCAAAAACTTGGGTGGAATAGTACTGCAACGGTTAAAATCTCTAACCTGCCTAACAGCATGCCAACCGATAATGCCCATTTAGCAACATCGGGTAATGGAGCGAAATTGCCTGCAGGGCCAATGGTGTCTCCCAGTCCTGGACCAACATTGGTCACAGCAGTAATCGCACCAGTAAAGCTAGTGATAGGATCTAAACCTGTAAGTACCAGGATGATAGATAAGCCAACAATGACCAACATAAATAGCAATATAAAGGTGACCAGTGAGCGGACGATATCATCCCTGATGATGCGGTTGTTGTAGCGTTCTTTAAACACCCCATTAGGGTGAAATTGCTGTTTAAGTTGTTCACGCATGATCACACCAGCAATTTGAAAGCGGAAAATCTTAATCCCGCCAGACGTTGAGCCTGAGCAGCTACCGACAAACATTAAAAACAGGAATACGATATTGGCAACGGCGCCCCAAGCGGAATAATCTGTTAGGCCGTAACCCGTTGTGGTAACTACAGATACCACGTTAAAGCTAGCGAGGCGCAGGGCATCAATAGGCTCTATTTCTCTGCTACTCCATAACCATACTGCCAGTAATGTTGAAACCAGAACGACAAACTTCAAGAAGCCTTTTACCTGAGCATCATTCCACACTTTCAATGACTTCTGTTGCACCATGTAGACAAACATTAACAGCGGCAGGCCACCGGCGAGCATAAAAGTGGTGCCGACCCAGTGCGCCTCTTTTGAAAAAGCGGCCATAGAACTGTCTGAAGTTGAATAACCGCCAGTTGAAAGGGTGGTCATCGCATGGTTAATCGCTTGAAACCAATTCATGCCGCTACTGTGATAAGCCAAAAAGCAAAGAAAAGTCAGTAGGATATAAACGATGAATAGGCTTTTTGCCATATGTTGAGTGCGAGGGGTGGCTTTATCGCCCCAGTCTGAAGATTCTGTTCTAAATAACCGCATGCCACCGACGTTTAAAAATGGCAGTACCGCCACCGCCATCACAATAAACCCTATACCACCGAGCCACTGCAGCAGGGAGCGCCAGATAAGAATACTGTGATCCATGGTATCTAGGCCTGAAAGTACCGTTGAGCCAGTGGTAGTGATCCCTGACATGGTCTCAAAGAAGGCATCGGTATAGTTAATACCGTGATAGAGCGTAAAAGGTAATGCGGCGAATAAGCTAACAATAAACCAGGTGAGACTGGTGAGTAGAAACATATCGCGGATGTTGAGGTGTAGTTGCTGAGATTGTCCTTGATGCATACAAAAACTGGCCGCGGTGCCCGCAACCAAAGAGGAGATCATAAATGCACCTACTGTTTCTTCGCCGTAGTAAAGCGCGAAAGCACCAGGGATTAACATAAACGCGGTGAGCGTTGATAGAAAAATCCCCAATATAAACAGCAGAGGCCGAAAGTTCAGCATGGTGTTAAGTTAGGCTCCAGAACACATTTAAAAGAAGAAGGCGCTCGGTTGGAATAACTTTTCAACTTCACCGATAAACTTCTTGTTAACTAAGAATAGGATGACATGATCACCTTGTTCAATAACCGTTTTATCGTGTGCCATCAATACTTCGTCATCTCTGACAATAGCACCAATTGTGGTACCTGGAGGCAGTTTGATTTCGCCAATCTGCTTGCCGACAACTTTTGAGGTATTTTTATCGCCATGGGCAATTGCCTCAATGGCTTCCGCTGCGCCACGTCTTAACGAGTAAACATTACAGATATCGCCTTGACGAATATGGGTCAAAAGCGCTGAGATAGTGGCCTGTTGTGGTGAGATGGCGATATCAATATTGGCCTCTTGCACAATATCAACATAAGCTTCTCGCTGAATAAGTACCATCACCTTTTTGGCGCCCATACGTTTTGCCAATAACGCAGCCATAATATTGGCTTCATCGTCATTGGTGACCGCAATAAAGACATCGGTTTGGTCGATATGCTCTTCTAGTAATAGTTCTTGATCTGAAGCATCACCACAAAATACTGTCGTATTTTCAAGTTTTTCAGATAACTCTTCGGCACGCTCTTGCTTGTGCTCTATTAGTTTGACTGAGTGATTACGCTGCAGTTGCTTAGCGAGCCCAAGACCAATATTACCACCACCGGCAATCATAATATTGCGGTAGGAGTTATCCAGTTTCTGCATCTCACTCATTACTGCGCGAACATGGCGACTATCGGCAACAAAAAACACTTCGTCATCGGCTTCAATAATGGTGGTGCCACGCGGCATAATCGGTCGGCCTTGCCTAAAAATAGCGGCAACCCGGGTATCAATATTGGGCATGTGCTCGCGTAATGCCGCTAAGGCATTACCCACTAGTGGACCGCCGTAATAAGCACGAACAGCCACTAGGCTTAGTTTACCTTCGGCGAACTCTAATACTTGCAGTGCACCAGGGTATTCAACAAGGCGACCAATATAGGCGGTCACTAGCTGCTCTGGTGCAATAAGCTCATCAATGATGAAACCACCGCGTGGACGATTCTCTGAGTGTTTAGTTTCACTATCAATAAACAGTTTATCGCGCAGGTTTAAGTACTGTTCTGAGCGGATCCGGGCAATTTTGGTGGGCGTACCAAATAGCGAATAGGCAATTTGGCAGGCTGCCATATTACACTCATCGCTATTGGTTACCGCAATCAGCATGTCAGCATCTTCTGCGCCAGCTTCCCTTAATACATCTGGGTGAGCACCGTGGCCACAAATAACTCGCAAATCGTACTTGTCTTGCAAGGTACGTAAACGAGTTTTGTCGTTATCGACGATAGTAATATCGTTATTTTCACCCACTAAGTTTTCGGCTAATGTGCCACCAACTTGTCCTGCACCCAAAATGATTATTTTCATTGCCGTACTAATCCTTCACTAGGCGAGCGTAATAAAAGCCGTCCATATTCTCTTGTCCTGGAACAATTTGCCAACCTATATCCTGCGGGTTGGGTTGCTCTTCGATAGGCACTAAGGTTGCATCAGCAGTTCTTGCTAAAAAGGCGCTAACTTGATCTTTGTTTTCTTGTGGCAAGATAGAGCATGTTGCATATAAGAGTGTGCCACCTGGCTTTAACCACTTCCAGCAGTGATCAAATATTTTGGATTGCAGTGCGGCTAACTCTTCAATATCGTTGTTTTTTCTGAGCCACTTGATATCAGGGTGACGACGAATAACACCGGTTGCAGAGCAAGGTGCATCGAGCAAGATACGATCAAATTTATCACCTTGCCACCAAGAATCAATATTCGATGCGTCGCCATGGATGAGTTCAGCTTGTAGCGATAATCTATCTAGATTCTGTTGCACTCGCTCAAGTCGTTTGGCATCAAAATCTACTGCAACTAGCTTAATATCCGGAGCGAGTTCTAATAAGTGACAGGTTTTACCACCAGGTGCAGCACAAGCGTCGAGTACCAACTCTTCCCCTTGTGGGGCGAGTAGTGTTGCTGCCCATTGAGCGGCACCATCTTGAACTGAGGCTGAACCCGTTTCAAAACCTGGCAGTTGCATCACATCTCGAGGACTAGACAGTAAAATAGCATCATTGCTACTACCTGCTGTAGCTTCAACGTCCATATCGGTCAATGCACTGAGATAGGCTTCGCGAGTTTGTGATTGCTGGTTGTTACGCAGCCACATAGGCGGTCGTTGATGGCTCTGTTCTATAATCTGCTGCCAGTTTTCAGGATACGCATCTTTTAGGCGTTTGATGATCCATGCTGGCGTATTGTAGGCAAGCGTATCGTTGTCGGTCGCTAGTGGTTTCTCTTGGCGTTGAATAGTGCGCAGTACCCCATTAACAACCTTGACTAAGCCTTCAAATTTTAATTGGCGACAAGCTTCTGCAGTTTCTGAAATCGCAGCGTGACTAGGGATACGTGTGAAGTAGATCTGATAACAGCCAACCAAAAGTAGCTGGTGAACAATACGCTGTTTCCCTTTGAGCGGTTTGCTCATACAGTCACTGACTTGTTTGTCGAGCTGGGGTAGATGGCGCATGACACCATAGCAAAGCTCTGCTAACAGTGCTTTATCTTTGCCACTTTCTAGGTGACGTTGCTGATCGGGCAGGGCGACAGAAAGTGAAATGCCTTTTTCTAACACCTGAAATACCACTTTCGCGGCTAGTGCTCTTAAGTTTATTGCCATTAGCCTTGGTCATCCATTGCATTGTTGAGTTGAGTGCCTGGTGTGAACCAATCGGCGCGAGAATTGAGAATATCAGCAACACTAAGTGGTTTCTTGCCGGGGAGTTGCATCGTAGTGATGGTTAACACACCGTCTCCGGTCGCAACCTCAATACCGTTTTTATCGGCAGAGATGACCGTTCCTGCTGTTGCAGTTGAAGTACTATCACTAACATGGCTTTGCCAAACTTTTATGGTATTACCAGCATGTTGATAGTGGCTTACTGGCCATGGATTAAAAGCTCTGATTTCACGCCAAAGGGCTTGGGCTGATTTAGACCAATCAATTTGTGCTTCCTCTTTTGATAACTTCTCTGCGTAGTTGGCTAGGCTCTCATCCTGTTTTTCTGCTGGTAATGTATCAGCCGCGATGCCCGCTAATGCTTCAACGAGAGCACTTGGACCTTGTTCGGCGAGCTTTTCATACAGAGTGGCTGAGGTATCAGTATCTTCAATTTTTAACTGGGTCTTTAATAGCATGTCACCGGTGTCTAGACCAATATCCATCTGCATGATGGTAACACCTGTCTCAGTATCGCCAGCCCATAAGGCACGTTGAATTGGCGCTGCTCCACGCCAGCGAGGTAGAATAGAACCGTGCACGTTGATACAACCTAAGCGTGGGGTATCAAGCACTACTTTCGGTAAGATTAAACCGTAAGCCACTACAACCATAATATCGGCATTAAGCGCGGCTAATTCTTGCTGGGCGGTTTCATCGCGTAATGACTTAGGTTGTAACACTGGAATATCATTTTCGAGTGCCAATGCCTTTACCGGGCTAGATTGTAGCTTTTTGCCACGACCTGCAGGTCGGTCTGGTTGGGTATAAACTGCAATCACATTGTGCTGTGATTCGATAAGCGCTTGAAGGTGGCGAGCGGCAAAGTCTGGCGTACCGGCAAAAATGACATTAAGTGGTTTCAAAAATTTATCCTTGTTTTGCTTCTAAGCGAGCGGCTTTTTCTAGCTTTTGCTTAATACGTTGGCGTTTCAGTGGCGATAGATAATCCACAAATAATTTACCCGCTAAATGGTCGAGTTCATGTTGCAGGCAAATAGCAAACAGCCCTTCAGCTTCTAAAGTAAACTCATTACCGTCTCGATCAAGCGCTTTGATGGTGACAAATTCGGCACGATCTACTTTTGCATAGATACCAGGAACCGATAAGCAGCCCTCTTCATTACAGAAATCACCGCTTTTGGCAATTATCTCTAAATTAATGAACACTTTTGGGCGATCGATCTCATCTTGAAGATCCATTACGATAAGTTGATGATGAAAATCTACTTGGGTAGCCGCTAGACCAACCCCCTTTTCTTCATACATAGTCTCGAACATATCGTCGATTTGTGTCTGTAGAGTAGCGTTAAACTCGGTGATTGGCTTTGCCACTGTACGTAATCTTTCATCTGGAAAACGTAAAACTTTTAATAAACTCATACCTAAACTCTTAACAAGTCTGTCAAATCTAAACCAGTTAGTTATACTGGCTCAGGCTAATGGCTCAATTTTAGTCCTTAGCGGCATTCAATAACAGCAAAAGCTCTACTTATAATCTAATAAAGAGCAAATAGCATGGATACCCTGATGAAACGGTTACTATTACTTGCTTCACTTATGCTTGGTTGCACCTTCGTTTTCGCTGATACTTTGACACTGAAGTCTGGACATCCTGAGTCCTATGTTGTTAAAAAAGGCGATACTCTTTGGGATATATCAGCTTTTTTCCTAAAAGATCCTTGGCGTTGGCCTAAATTGTGGGGCGCTAACCCGCAAGTGGCTAACCCACACCTTATCTATCCTGGTGATCGATTGACGCTGGTGTTTATTGATGGTGAGCCCCGCTTAGTGGTCAAGCCTCATTTAAGCAAGAGTCCTGCTGGGCGTGTGTCACCCAAAAATGGTGCCATTCCTGCTATAGACCTGTCACTGATCCAACCCTATTTGCTGCACAATCGAGTCGTTGAGGCCAATTGGTTTGAGCAGCAGCCGATGGTTATGGGCGGTGAAAGCGAATCTCGCCACCATGTGGTATCCGATATTGTTTATGTCCAAGGTGAGCTTACCGTTGGTG
Source organism: Shewanella sp. 10N.286.45.A1 (assembly GCF_041470405.1). NCBI lineage: Bacteria > Pseudomonadati > Pseudomonadota > Gammaproteobacteria > Alteromonadales > Shewanellaceae > Shewanella > Shewanella sp. 10N.286.45.A1. Next base: position 9,107 of record NZ_JBFRMK010000039.1, on the reverse strand, counting down.
ATAAATTTGGTATTTATGCCAGCGGCCGTGAGTTTGCCAATACTGATGGCGAAGCACTCGGGCTTGAAGCTATTTTGACTGCAAGTGGCCGGGTTGTTGAGTCTGGTCCGGTATCGAAAGTCGAGCTGTTAAGTAGTTTACGAGAAACTAAAGCGGGTTATCGCTTGCTGCCAATTGAAGATGACTCATTAATGTCAGCCTACTTTATGCCAAGAGCGGCACAATTGACCGCTCCAACTACAGTGTTGGCCTCTGGTATTGATGTGCGAGCAATGGGCAAATTTGATGTTGTTTACATTGACCGTGGTGATACCGATGGCGTTGAGACTGGGCAAGTGTTCTCAATATTTAAAGAGGGTGATGTGGTGGTGATAGATGGTGACGGAGTGCCTGTACCACCAAATGACCGTACTCGTTATGAAAAAATGTTGGCTGGGATCTCAGCTGACAATGCGGTACAAATGCCTGATCTGTATCGTGGCAAGCTAATGGTTTTCAAAGTTTTCGAAAAAGTCAGTATGGGGATTATCTTAGTAAATGAGCGCCCAGTAAGGGTCGCTGATAAACTGACTATTCCTGATTCGCTGATAGCGAGCGAGTAGTCTAAAGTTAAATCTGTGCAGTGATATTACTGCGCAGATGACTTGAGGATAGACTATTAATGAAAAGCTGGTCGACTGGCTAGTTGTTTCTGCTGTATCCGGGCTAGGACCCGCTCGGATTAAACAATTGATAAATTACATGGATGTGGAAGAGTTAAGACAAAGATTAACGCATGAGCCAGATGCATTGCCTTTGCCTGAATCTTTGCTTCGCTCCAACCTTACTCCCAATTACGCTTTAGTTGACTCGGCACTCGAGTGGCAACAGCTGAGTGAACATCATCACCTGTTATGTTGCGACGATCCTCTTTACCCCCCCTTGCTTAAACAAATTAGCGATCCTCCTAGCGTGTTGTTCGTTAAAGGTAACGCTAGTGCTCTTCTTCGCCCAAGTATTGCTATTGTTGGCAGCCGAAATGCCACCCCAGGTGGCTTAAAAATGGCGCATGCTTTGTCATCGCAACTTGTTGAGCAACACCTATCTATCACCAGTGGCATGGCGCTAGGTATCGATGGTGCAGCTCATCGCGCTGCAATTGAGAATCATGGCGTATCCGTTGCTGTTCTTGGTACTGGTGTTGAAGTTATCTACCCCAAGAGACATCAGAATATTTACAATGGAATTCAAACAGATGGTTGTGTTATTAGTGAGTTTTGGCCACAAACTAAGCCATTTTCTGGCAATTTTCCGAAACGAAACCGCATAATTAGCGGTCTAACTCTAGGAACCCTTGTTGTAGAAGCGGGTTTAAAAAGTGGCTCATTAATCAGTGCGAGATTGGCTAATGAGCAGGGGCGCGAAGTATTTGCATTACCTGGTAGTGTGCTAGGCGGCCACAGTGAAGGTTGTCATCAACTGTTACGTGATGGGGCTAAGCTGGTGGAGTCTGCCACTGACATTTTAGAAGAAGTTGCGGTTTTATCTGGTCTTCACCTTGAAGAAGTCAAAGCCAGTCACCATATAGAGGAGGAGATAGTCTCTGATTTGCCATTTGCTTCGCTGTTAGCTAGTGTAGGTTATGAAACCACAACGATCGATAACGTGGTTGAGCATAGTGGAAAAACCATAGAGCTAGTATTGGAGCAGTTACTTGAACTTGAGTTACAAGGTTGGGTTACTGCTGTACCCGGTGGTTATGTAAGACTTAAGAGGAGCTAGCCATGTTTGATATCCTCATGTATCTATTCGAAAACTATGTGCATAGTGAAGTTGAGTTTCTTGTCGATGAAGACGAACTCACAAAAGAACTAACGCGTGCCGGGTTTCACCAGGCAGAGATCATTAAAGCACTAACTTGGTTAGAAGGTTTAGCTGAGTTGCAAGAGGCGGGAACACCGTACCTTTGCAATCATGATCAGCAGTCTTTCCGTATTTATACTAAAGAAGAGATTAATAAAATAGATGTAGAAAGTCGCGGCTTTCTGCTGTTTCTTGAACAGATTAAAGTACTTAGTGTTGAAACCCGTGAAATGGTTATTGATCGAGTGATGGAGCTTGATGAAACGACGCTAAATTTGGATGATCTTAAATGGGTTATCTTAATGGTGCTATTTAATGCACCTGGCCATGAGTCAGCTTATGAGCAGATGGAAGATCTGATTTTTGAGCAACCGGATGGTCGATTGCATTCATAAGAGTTTATTGTGGTATCAGATAAAAAAGGAGGCTTATGCCTCCTTTTTTAGTACTGGAATTCACGCATATTTAAAAATGCAGGTGATTACTGTCTTGGATGAGATGCTGCGGTTGCAAGTAGTCACGATAGGCGTAACGATTCTGCTTATGCAGTCGTGGCTTAGACTTTTCTTCGCTGTCATCAAACTGTGCCACTTGAGAGGTTAACCACTCAGAAAACTGTTGCTGATGTTGTGTTAAGTCGGCTAATAGCAGCTCATACCCTTCGAAGTAATCTGTTTTTAAGAACTGACTCAATTTCACGTAATCACTATGGTAATGCTCTGCGAGGAAACGCACTGCCATATAGCTCCACTTGTAAGTCATATCAACGCCATCTTTATATTCAGTCGCAAATATTTCTTCTAACGTTGGTGCTTTGTCGATATCGCGTTTGATGATCTTTAGTGCGGTAGGGTTAGTATCACCTTGAGCAATGTATTCAGCTAAACCTTCTGACCACCACACCATCTTGCTAGGGAAGTGTCCAAAACCGCCATATTTCACAAAGTGGCCGTCAAGGTAGTGTACGTATTCATGGTTTAGGTTCCAAATTGCGAATTCAGGCTCTATCCACCATTGGCGATAAGCAAAAAATGTTGCTTGGTTACCGGGTTTTGAAGGCGTCCCTTCGATATACATGCCGCCGTTGTCGGTTTGAATATCGAATATTAGCTGACCATAGTAGTTGTACTGACTCCAGTTTTTGAACGCGACAACTCTCAGTGCTTCATTGTTATCATTTGCGGTTGCTTGCTGCTGTGTTTCAAGGACTTGGTGAAAGTGAGATTCTTGCGAGGTGAGTTTAGTGCAGCTCTCGGCCAGCTCTTGTTCATTGAGGTCTTGCGCCAAGATAAACAATGATTCAGAACAATGGTGTTCAATGGGTAAGCCTTCAGTGAGCTCTGGTACGCGACAAATATCACTATTTTCTTGGCAACGTTCTTGGGCTGAAAAGGTATTAACATGGTAGCCCTTGCTATAGGTATCTTTTGCACTACTCCCTCGTTGAGCTACATCTTGCCTAGCAATGTCGGCCACGGCTTTATCGACAGCAAGCTCAAGTTCAGTTGCCGCGCCATCTTCTGAACCCGGGAGTGCGAGCCTATATAATGCTAACGCCCAATAGGCATTGATTTTTGGCCAATCCTGCTCCGCACGTATACTATTTTCACTCGCCGCAAATTCTAATAATGGCTGATTTAAGTTTGCTGCGATTAATGTCGTATTCAATTCGCCGTCGACATCTTTTCGACTAACGTTAAACAAAAAACCATAGGCCTTTAGTGTTTCTAGTAGCGCGTAATCATTTGCCTGTTGGCTAGTGGACCTTGTTAGTTGTGCCAGCTGATTATTGAGTTGTGGTAAAAGAGTGGCAAGTTGCGCTGCGCGCTCGTTATCAGCCAAGTAGCGGTAAAGGGTCACTGCAAATTGTTCTTGTAGGCGAGCATTTCTGTTTAATTGCCCTGAGTCTGCAAGACTTTTTAGGGCATTAGATAAGCCGACATAGTCAGATTGTTGCAGATCGTCAGTTGGACCGTAATAACTGAATGCACGAAAATAGTAGAGTAAGTTATCAAGTGCTTTAGGATCGGTTGTACTGGCTAATGCAGCACTTGCTTGCTGGAAATGAGATACTGTAAAAAGTGGGTTGGTTTCATCAAATAGCGCACTTTCAGAGTTGGCGCTTATTTGTTGGATTATTTCAGGTGCCACAGCAGGGGGGTTGATAGTGGAGCAACCTGATATTGAGCCTGAGAGTGCCACTATAATCGTTAAAGCAATTTTTGTTTTTGTATTCATTTATAATGCCTTGTGTTTTTTGGATACAATATATCACCGTTTTTTGTCAAAACCTATTAGATGAATACAACAGTCAGGCCAATACTTGGTAGAATAGCGACATACTGATGAACTGAGATAATCATGGCTAAAATCGATCAGCAACTGTTTACAACACATGAGCATGCACTAGAAAAGGAGTATGAACTCTGCCCTAAGTGTGGCTGCGAGTTGTCGGTAAGGCATAGTAAACATGGTGGATTTATTGGCTGTAATAACTATCCAAGTTGTGATTACACTCGGCCGCTCGTGCAGCATGAGTCGATAGAAACTCAAGTGATAGAAGGTTCATCTTGTCCTGAGTGTGCTAGCGAGCTTGCGGTAAAGTCTGGCCGCTTCGGTATTTTTATTGGTTGCACCAATTATCCTGAGTGTAGCCACATCGAAAAGCATGATCAGGCTGATGTCGAGGATGAGATAGCTTGTCCCAAATGCAACAAGGGTCATGTTGAGCATAGAACCAGCCGATTCGGTAAATCTTTCTATGCTTGCAGTGCTTATCCAAAGTGTAAGTTTCTGGTGAACTACCCACCTGTAGCCGAAACATGTCCTGATTGTGGTTTTGGAATACTCGTCGAGCGTAAAGGCGCTGCCGGTATGCGCTTGGAGTGCCCTCAAAAGGCCTGTAAATATAAACGGCCTGTTTGAGTCGGCATGCTAAATGAGCATATTATCTTCCACTAATGCCGCTTTTAAGTAATCATAGCGATATTGCAATGTGTATTGAGCCAAGGTTAAGGGAGACCGATGTTAGAAGTATTGCCAGCTGAAGTAGCTGAAGTTGTTATGGGTGGCGGGGTTATTGCTTATCCAACCGAAGCTGTTTATGGCTTAGGCTGTGATCCTGATAATGATGGTGCGATTAATCATTTACTGCAGGTCAAGCAGCGCCCTTGGCAAAAAGGGTTAATATTGGTGGCAGGAGAATACCAACAACTACTTCCTTACATTGATGAGTCGCAGCTAACTGCAAAGCAACTTGCGTTTGTTCACAGCAAATGGCCCGGACCATTTACCTTTATTATGCCAATCAAAGCCGGTTTATCTAAATTATTAAGCGGTACTTTTGACTCCATTGCAGTGAGAGTGACAGCCCATGAGGGGGTTCGAGCATTATGCGCTGCAATTGATAAGCCTATTGTTTCGACCAGTGCCAATCTATCAGGACAGCAACCAGCGCTATCTCCATCAGCTGTAAAGCAACAGTTTGAAGGGATTATCTCTGGATTAGTGTTAGGGGAGTTAGGTCATCAGGATGCTCCTTCAACTATTATCGATGCCAAGAGTGGCAATATTCTCAGAAAAGGTTAACCAAGGAAACGTATGAGCACACCAGATTCAGCAGTAGTAAAAGCTTTCTTACTCGATCTTCAATCTCGAATTTGTCATGGACTGCAAGCTTTAGATGGCTCTGCCGAGTTTGTCGAGGATTCTTGGAAGCGTGAAGAGGGCGGTGGCGGACTGAGTCGAGTATTGACTAATGGTGCTGTATTTGAACAAGCTGGCGTTAACTTTTCCCACGTTACAGGTGCTTCTATGCCGGCATCAGCAACAGCGCATCGTCCTGAACTAGCAGGGCGTAGCTTCGAAGCGATGGGAGTTTCATTGGTTATTCACCCTAAGAATCCACATATACCAACCACTCATGCCAATGTGCGCTTCTTTATTGCGCAGAAAGAGGGAGCAGATCCTGTTTGGTGGTTTGGAGGTGGCTTTGATTTAACACCCTATTACCCATATCTAGAAGACGTTGTTGGTTGGCATCAAAGTGCTAAATCATTATGTGAACCATTTGGTGATGAAGCTTACCCTAAATACAAAAAATGGTGTGACGAATATTTCTGGTTACCGCATCGTAATGAAACCCGTGGTGTTGGCGGTTTGTTCTTTGACGACTTAAATAAGCAGGGCTTCGATAAGAGCTTCGATTTTATGCAAGCAGTTGGTAATGGTTTCTTAACGGCTTATGCGCCCATTGTTGAGCGTCGTAAAGATACCGAATATGGTGAACATGAGCGTCAGTTCCAACTTTATCGTCGTGGTCGTTATGTCGAGTTTAACCTAGTTTATGATCGCGGCACTTTGTTTGGTTTGCAAACAGGCGGTCGTACCGAGTCTATCTTAATGTCTATGCCACCACTGGTTCGTTGGGAGTATGCTTATACACCTGAGGTGGGCAGCCCAGAAGCAACACTATACAGTGATTATCTTAAGCCACGAGACTGGTTGAGCTTATAGGTTGTTACTCTAAAAACGTAATCAATAGTGGCTAACGGTCATTATTGATTACGCATATGATCCGCTAGTGTAGATATCGCACCATAAATGGCTTGTTGATGCTGTGGATCTTTTACTTCTAATTCAATGGCCGCTTTCATGCAGGTTAACCATTGATCCCGCATCGCTTCATCGACTTTAAAAGGCATATGTCTTGCTCGAAGGGCGGGGTGACCATGTTTTTGTTGATATAGCTGTGGGCCGCCTAACCAGCCACTGAGAAACTCAAATAATTTTTGCTCCGACTCACTTATTGGCGCGCGGTGAATATCGAGTAATGGTTTAGTGTCAGGCTTAGATTGCATCTGCATATAAAATTGTTTGGCAATGGCGCGAACAGTTTGCTCGCCGCCTATACGATCATAGGCATTAGATTGCTGCGGATCTCTTTCATTATTGCCTGTTTTATTCCCCACTAAGCGCTTTAACCAGTTCATTTTGTTTCTTCACTTATTTATCCTGCAGCCATTGTAGCAATATGTGGCCTGAAAATAACTGCATCACAATCGATTGCTACTCACTGCAACAAGGGTAAACTGATAGCCATTTCCGCTAGTGAATCGCAGAGTACTCAACATGACAGATAGATATGCAGTATTTGGTAACCCTATAGGCCATAGCAAATCTCCCCGGATCCACGCCGTTTTTGCTGCAGAAACTCAACAAGCTTTGCACTACGAAGCAATATTGGCACCCGTTAATGGGTTTGAAGCCAGCTTTCGTCAGTTTGCAGCTAATAATGGTTTGGGCGCGAATGTTACCGCGCCTTTTAAGGAGCAGGCTTTTGCTCTATGCGATGAATTAAGCGAGCAGGCGCAACTTGCCGGAGCAGTAAACACCTTATCTGTCTTAAATGATGGCAAAATTCGTGGCGATAATACCGATGGTTTAGGTTTGGTGGCAGATCTACAAAGGCACTTTGGCAGCCTTAAAGGTAAGCGCGTGCTGTTAGTGGGTGCTGGTGGCGCGGCCAGAGGGAGTGTTTTGCCACTACTACAAGCCAATATAGCAGCGTTAACCATAGTGAATCGAACGCAATCAAAAGCAGAGGCGCTGGTTGATATATTTACTCAATATGGTCAAGTCAGCGCTCAATCGCTTGGCCATGCTGATCAGCAGTACGATGTGATTATCAACTCAACGTCATCAAGTTTAAGTGGTGAGTTGCCTAACCTTAGTGCTGAGGTGATTAACGCCAATACAGTTTGCTACGATATGATGTATGGCAAAGAGCAGACGGCTTTTAACCTTTGGGCTACAGAGCAAGGAGCAAAACAAACAGTCGATGGTTTAGGGATGTTAGTCGGGCAAGCTGCAGAGAGCTTTGCTATATGGCGTGGTGTTAAGCCCAGCGTTGAAACCGTTTTAGGCCAGCTGAGAGCTGAGCTTTAGTTGAGATACTCATTGGGAGCGACATGAATCAAAGTATTTTATTTCCTGATCTACAAGATTGGGAGTCATCATCACAGATGATTGTTTTTACTGCTCAGCAACAGGGCATAAATATAGAATGTCGAATTGGTATTACAAAGTTAGCAGCATTATCAAAGACAAGCTTAATCGCTACCGATCAAGACATAGCAACCAAAGCGCTGGCAATGTTTGAAACTTATCGATTTGATATAGAAGAAGAGGTGGAACAACTCATCGAACAAGAGGAGTTCGATGAGCTAGGACGAGTAATTGTCACCTAATAAACGTTTAATTGCCTTCTGCTAAATACTCATTTTTTAGTCTGACATAATTATCTGCAGATTGCGGCAAGAAAGCGAGTTCAGCTTCAGTAAGCGCGCGAGCCTGTTTAGCTGGGCTGCCAACATATAAGTAGCCGCTCTTAAGAGTCTTATTTGGCGGCACTAATGATCCCGCACCAAGAATGACATCATCTTCCAATATTGCGCCATCCAGAATGATAGCTCCCATACCGACTAAGATGCGGTTACCTACTTTGCAGCCATGCAACATTGCTTTGTGACCAATGGTGACATCATCACCAATGATTAATGGTTGCCCTTCAGGTAATGAAGCCGACTTGCGAGTAACATGTAGTACGCTGCCATCTTGAATATTGGTTCTTTTGCCAATAGAGATATAGTTAACATCACCACGAGCTGCGACCAATGGCCAAACGCTTGAGTCATCATCTAAAGTGATGTCACCCACTAAAACACATGCTTCATCTATATAAACATGATTCTTAAGCTGTGGCACGATGCCTTTATACGGGCGTAGTGACTTATTATTTTGCGTGCTTGTCATCCCAAAGTCCTTAAAATAGCTGTTTTTAGCATTATAAAGCTTAAAAAGTGGCTAGTCAGGGTGTTTTATCAGCAAACAGTAATAAAACTGCAGCTTTATTGCATTTTTTCTCATTTAGCCCCTTGCGCTCTGTCAGGATTTCCCTATAATGCGCATCCACTGACACGGCACAGCAGGCCAATCGCTCTTAGCAAAAGCTAGGTAGTACGGGACTTGCAGCGGTGTTAGAGAGTTAAAAACCTTCGGGGATTTGATTCAGGTGACAAACGCTTTAAGGGCTTCGGGTAGTGCTTCTTTTCACGAGAGTGATTAAGAAATCATCGCTTGAAAAACTTCTTAAAATAAGCGCTTGACGCCGCCACTGGAGAGTGTAGAATACGCCTCCTCAAGCCAACGACCTAAGCGTCCGAGGCGTCGATATGAAAGATGACTTCACGCTCTTTAACAATATG